>JAQSYR010000093.1 GCA_029256035.1 Anaerocolumna sp.
ACTTTCAAAGATATCAAATACCTTGCTTACTGCAGCTGTCACAAAAGGATTTCCGCCATAGGTTGAACCGTGATCTCCCGGTTCAAATGCAGCCGCTACTTTTTCAACAGCAGCAAATGCACCTACCGGTACTCCACATCCTAAACCTTTTGCAGTTGTAATGATATCAGGTACAACACCATATCCCTGATAAGCAAACATGGTTCCAGTTCTACCCATACCACACTGAATTTCATCAAAAATTAAAAGGATATCATTTTCATTACAAAGTTTTCTAAGTCCAGATAAAAATTCTGGGTCTGCAGGATATAATCCGCCTTCCCCTTGTACTGGTTCAAGAATAATTGCACATGTTTTTTTGTTGATTTTATTTTTTACACTCTCTAAATCATTAAAATCAGCAAATTCTACACCACCTATAAGTGGTTCAAATGCTTCCCTATATTTTGGCTGCCCGGTAATAGATAATGCACCCATACTTCTACCGTGGAAAGAATTATTCATAGAAATAACCTGACTGTCTGCTACGTTATATTTTTTGAAAAAATATTTTCTTGCCAGCTTCACTGCTCCCTCAATAGCTTCAGTTCCGCTATTAGTAAAGAAAACACGGTCCATTCCTGATGCCATAACAAGTTTGTTTGCGGCACTAATAGCAGGTTCATTATAATACAAATTAGAAGTATGAAGAATTTTATCAATCTGCCCTTTCAAAGCATCATTATATTCTTTATTGTTATATCCAAGGGCAAATACAGCAATTCCTGCAGCAAAATCTAAGTATTTCTTGCCATCTGTATCATATAAGTACACTCCATCTCCCCGATCAAAAACAATCTGGTATCTAGTATAAGTATGCATTAATAGTTGTTCTGCTTTATCAATAAACTCCTGTTTCGTCATATAGTAACCCTAATATCACAGTTCCTTGCGATATGTCCTTTCTATATAGAATTGCAAATAAAATTTAAATTGATTTTCTCATAATTTCACATGAAATAATTTTCATTAAAGAGTTATTTCTTTAACTCATGATCATATAGGATTTCTTCATTGTCAATTATAGCAGTTCCAATCCCTCGATTTGTAAAAAACTCCAATAGCAGGCAATGTTCTATTCTTCCATCAAGAATATGCACTCTTGATACTCCATTTCTAACTGCGTCAATACAATTTTTTAGCTTAGGCAACATACCTCCACCTATATATCCCTGATCGATTAATTCATCCGCCTTTTCTAAGGTGAGTACAGAAATTAAAGTGTCTTTATCCTTAGGATCCGTATAAACTCCTTCAATGTCAGTTAAAAATGCAAGCTTTTCTGCTCCAATGGCTGTTGCTACTGCACAGGCTGCATCATCAGCATTAATGTTATAAGCCTGGAAATCATCATCTAGCCCTATGGGTGCAATAATAGGTACAAAGTCATTCTCTATCAGTGTATTGATTAATTCTACATTTACATCAGTTATATTACCAACAAAGCCGATATCCTGTCCATTGACATATTTTTTTTCAACTTTTAGGGTAGCCCCATCTTTTCCACTGATGCCAACTGCTTTCACTCCCAGCTGTTCTACCATTTGTACTAATCCCTTGTTAACTTTTCCTAGTACCATTTCAGCCACTTCCATGGTATCAGCATCTGTAACTCTTAATCCTTCTACAAATTTTGGTTCATTACCAAGGAGGCTTACCCATTTACTAATTTCTTTTCCACCGCCGTGAACAATAATAGGCTGCATTCCAACTAATTTTAACAGTGCTACGTCTTTTATAACATTAAGTTGTAAATCTTTATCAATCATTGCACTTCCGCCGTATTTTACAACAACTTTTTTATTATTGAATTTCTGGATATATGGCAATGCCTCAATTAATATCTGGGCTTTCATTAATATTTCATTCATATGCTCCATGTGCTACTTCCTCCTAGTCTGTTAAGAACGATAATCTGCATTTATTTTTACATAGTCATAGGAGAAATCACAACCCCAGGCAGTTGCTGTCCCATTGCCCATCTTCATATCAGCAATTGCTCTTACTTCTTTTGCAGATAAAATTTTAGTTGCCAGTTCTTCACTATAATCTGTAGCCATTCCATCTTCAACTAATTTTAATTTACCATCTACACTTTCAATATATAAATCAACTTTTTCAGGGTCAAAATCCACTCCGGAATATCCCATTGCACACAGAATTCTTCCCCAGTTTGCATCATTTCCAAAGACAGCTGTTTTTACTAAGTTTGAAGTTATTACTGACTTACTTAATATTACCGCCTGCTCTTTATCCTGCGCTCCAACTATAACGGTTTCAAACAATTTTGTTGCGCCTTCCCCATCTGCTGCCATCTTTTTGGAAAGAGTAGTTGTTACCATGTTTAAAGCTTTACAGAATAATTCATAATCAGAATCTTTTTGTGTTATTTCTTTATTTCCTGCCATCCCATTGGCAAAAATAAGCAAAGAGTCATTGGTTGAAGTATCTCTGTCGACGGAAATCATGTTAAAGGAGTCTTTTACATCTGCGCGAATTGCTTCCTGTAAAAGTTCCTTGCTAATGGCTATATCGGTGGTAACAACTCCAAGCATAGTTGCCATATTAGGGTGAATCATACCAGATCCTTTTGCCATTCCACCAATGGTTACTGTCGTTCCATCAATTTCAAATGATACTGCACATTCTTTTGAATAAGTGTCAGTTGTCATAATTGCCTCAGCTGCAAGTAGTCCCGCTTCTATACTGTCTTCTAATGACTCAGCAAGTAATTTTGCACCTTCGGTAATTACATCAATAGGAAGCTGTTTTCCAATGACTCCCGTAGAAGCCGTTAGCACTGCATTAGCTGGTAGATTTAAACTATCTGCAACTGCCTTTGCCATCTGTTCATTTTTCACTTCACCTTCTGCACCTGTACATGCATTGGCAACACCGCTATTTAAAACAACTGCGCTGGCTGTTTCATTCTCTTCAATTATTTTCATATCCCATTTTACTGGTGCTGCCTTTACAACATTTGTAGTAAAGGTTCCTGCTACTTTAGCCGGAATCACACTGTAAACTAAAGCCATATCTTTTCTTTTTTTCTTAATTCCTGCGTAAACTCCAGTCGCTTTAAATCCTTTTGCTGCGGTTACTCCGCCATTTATTATATTCATAATGTTATTCCTCCTAAAATGTTTAAGACTCTTTATCAAAGCTTTTTACTATATTTTACCTTGGGTAAAAAATAATTGCTTTTCAAAAGAATCTTAGAAAGGGATTATTGTAACTCTTTTTATGGGAACATTGGAACTTGCTTTAACCCCAAGGTTTCTTCTAATCCAAACATAATATTCATGTTCTGTACTGCCTGCCCTGCAGCCCCTTTTACCAGGTTATCCATGGCACCCATCATAATAATTCGATTGGTTCTAGAATCAATGACAAAATTTACATCCACATAATTACTGCCTTCCACCCATCTTGTTTCTGGGGGAACTCCTTTATCTAACACACGGACAAAAAATTCTTTGTCATAATACTTATCATATACCTCTTTTACCTTTTCATAGGTTACCTCATTTAACAAAGAAGCATAAGCAGTAATGAGAATTCCACGATTCATTGGAACCAGATGAGGTGTGAAATTAATTCTGACATCTTCACCTGCTGCATAAGTCAATTGTTCTTCGATCTCTGGAGTATGTCTGTGGTTTGCAACTCCATAAGCTTTAATATTTTCATTTACCTCGCAATACAGATTATTTACTTTTGCCGAACGCCCCGCTCCAGATGTTCCTGATTTAGCATCAATAATAATTGTTTTAGGATCTATGAGTCCTTCTTTTAATAAAGGATAGATAGCTAATGTAGAACAAGTTGGATAACATCCAGGGTTAGCAATTAACCTGGCTTTCTTTACCTTATCTCTATTTATTTCACAAAGCCCATAAACCGCTTCTTTTATAAATGTAGGACTTGCATGTGTGATACCATACCAGCTTTCATAAATATCCACATCTTGAATTCTATAGTCTGCACTCAAATCTATAATTTTAACTTTGGATAAAATATCTTCATTCACTAAGGATGCACATAGTCCCTGAGGTGTTGCAGTAAAGATAACATCTACTTCTTCAGCCAGCTGTTCCATATCATCTGCAAGACAGGTTGCATCTACAATTTGAAACATATTTTGAAATACTTCATAATATTTTTTATCAATGTAGCTTTTTGAACCATACCATTTTATTTCTGCTTCTTTATGCTGCAGCAGAAGTCTAACCAGTTCCTGCCCTGCATAGCCGGTTGATCCAATGATTCCAACTTTTATCATTACTACCTCCATCTGTGATACCATTATTACATTCAACAAATAATTTCTCATAATTATACAACTAAATTGAATATTATGCAATAGTATATTTATAAATTTTTTCACATATTTATTTAATTCAGATTATATTTATAAAAGAATCCCCTCTTTTCTAAGTGTCTGATAAAATCTTGCAACTGGAAATCCTACAATATTAAAATAGTCACCTTCTATTTTTTCGATATGAGCTGCAAACTTGCCCTGTATTCCATAAGCACCAGCCTTATCAACAGGTTCCCCTGTCCGTACATATGCTTCTATTTGTTCTTCCGTCATTGGATATACCCATACTTCTGTTTTCTCAGTAAAGCTTATTATTTTCTCACTTTCCTGTTCCGTTTTCTTGTTCCTTTCCCTGTTTATTTCCTTAATAATTACACAAACTCCGGTATATACCTGATGCTTCTTACCCTGGATTTTTCTCAGCATATCCTTTGCATCTTCCTCATCCTTTGGTTTTCCCATAACTTGTCCATTTAGGGCTACCATGGTATCCGCTCCTATAATAATAGAAGCTTCACTGATTTGTCCTGCCACATCTTTTGCTTTCATAGTTGCAAGCTCAAGCACAATTTCTTCTGGAATATTTTTCGTTGATATCTCTTCTATAGCACTTGAAATAACCGAAAATTCAATGCCAACCTGTTCTAATATTTCACTTCTTCTTGGTGAACCTGATGCTAAAATAACTGAATACATTTCTATGTCCTAACCTTTCATTTGTAAGTTCGATTTATCTTCTTTTTACGCCAAATTTCATATTATTTGACCATAATTTACTATTTTCAGTCTATCATATATGGTATGAGTTAGCAAGGTTTCCTATACATAGGTGAATATAAAATGAGTTCACCCAAAAAAATATTCAAATTATCCCTAAGTTTTTTTCATTTTACTCTTGCATAAATTAACAGATTGATGTATATTTATAACAATATCTTTGGCAACACTTTGTTGATGGATAAAAGGTACTGAATGCAAATTATATTTCTAGAAAGAAGATTTTATAATTGTAATACCTTTTGGAACAATATAAATTAAGGAGGAATTTAATATGAAAGAAAAAGTAATTCTTGCCTATTCAGGCGGACTTGATACTACGATGATTATTCCTTGGTTAAAGGAAAATTATGATTATGATGTTGTGTGTGTACTATATATAGAGAATGTTGTTGATGAGTTTGTCGATGATTATGTAGTGCCTTGTGTAAAAGCTGGTGCTGTTTATGAAAATAAATACTTACTTGGAACTTCCATGGCAAGACCTGTCATTGCAAAAAGATTAGTTGAAATTGCTAAAATGGAAGGCGCAACAGCCATCTGCCACGGTGCTACCGGAAAAGGTAATGACCAGGTTCGTTTTGAACTTACAATAAAAGCTTTAGCTCCAGAATTAAAAATTATTGCACCTTGGAGAATCTGGGA
>JAQSYR010000094.1 GCA_029256035.1 Anaerocolumna sp.
GCACTTTTCTCAATATAGACTGTGTGTCCATGTGTAACATAGGTTCTTACATTATCCGGTGTCATACCTACACGGTATTCGTTATTCTTTATCTCTTTTACACAGCCAACTTTCATGTTTTCTCCCCAAATGACAACCTATTTATCTGTTGTCAATTCCTTTCATTTTTATTTCACTACATTTCTTATGTCTATTTTTCACTAATTGTAATTCGTATCTATTATATTTCCACTAACCTGTTTCCTTGATAGTAGTATGAAATATATAATGCATTTTACGCATATAAAAAGATAGGAAAGAAAAAATCCTCCTATCTTTTCAGGGTCGCTGCCAGTTTCACTTCTTTGTGATAACTGGTAAATCTGCTGTATTCACTTCTTGCTTCCCTGGCAGTACCCATTGAAACTACTTTAGACCTAACTTAATATTGTTGATAGACTATTATTCTGCAAACTCTTCACTTTCAGCAGCTGCTTCATAACTTTCCAAAATTATTTTTTGAATCTTGTCTCTTGTTTCTGAATTAATTGGATGCGCGATGTCGCGATATTCTCCGTCACCTGCTTTGCGGCTTGGCATAGCAATAAATAGACCCTTTTCTCCTTCAATTACCTTAATGTCATGTACTACGAATTCATTATCCATAGTAATTGATACCACCGCTTTCATTTTACCTTCTTTGTTTACTTTGCGTACACGCACGTCTGTAATCTGCATTGTGTAATCCCCCTTTGATGTAATTTACTAATTTCATCTTTTGTAATAGTTTTCTACATACTTACTTTTACCGGAATTCCGGTTATATTAAATATCTATCATTCTTTTCGACTACTATTTTGATTTCACCATCTTCGCCAATATGGGTAGTATTTGCGCGAATTGTATCCCTGCTTTCCACAATACAATTCTCAATATGAGTGTTATCTCCAATATAAACATCATTTAAAATGATAGAATTTTTAATTGTACAATTGTTTCCCACATATACCTTTTTAAATAAAACGGAATTCTCAATGACTCCATTAATAATACAACCACTAGAAATTAAGCTGTTTCTAACTGCTGCCTCCTGGTTATATTTTGCCGGCGGATAATCATCAATTTTAGAATAAATATCCGGATATTCACGAAAGAAATAATCTCTAACATCTTTCTTTAGAAAATCCATATTAGTCTTATAATATGCTTCCGCTGTTGCAATATTACTCCAGTAGGTATCTATTTCATATGCATAAATCTGTTTTACCTGACTATAACGCACAAGTATATCTTTTACAAAGTCATATCTTTCTTCTTCATTGGACTTTCTTAGAAGATCAATCAAAAGCCTTCTTCGAACAATATATACTCCCGTTGAAATAAGTTCACCGCAGGCTTGTATTGGCTTTTCATCAATACTTAAAATTCTATTATCACTGTCTTGGCTTAGAATTCCAAAGCGGCTTGCATCTTCTCCTTTGGGTACTTTTGTACATACTACGGTAATATCAGCTTTTTTATCAATATGATACTCAAGTACTTTATTATAATCCAGTTTATAAACACAATCTCCAGAAGCTATAACAACATAAGGCTCATGGCTGTTTTTTAAAAAGCTCAAATTCTGATACATGCTATCTGCAGTTCCCCGGTACCAATAGCTGTTTTCCGGAGTAATCGTTGGTGTAAAAACAAATAACCCACCTTGTTTTCTACCAAAATCCCACCATTTTGAAGAATTTAAATGTTCGTTCAAGGATTTTGAATTATATTGGGTAATCACTGCAACTTTTTGAATATGGGAATTGGTCATATTGCTTAATGCAAAATCAATAGCTCTGAAATTACCAGCAATGGGCATGGCAGCAATTGCTCTTTTATTTGATAATTCCCTCATTTTATTATTATGCCATAAGAATAGATGTGAGGTGCCATACGATTTGGACACTCTTCACCAATTCCTAATTGTACTCCCCTTCCAATTTTAACTCCTTCTGCAATAATTGCTTTATGAATTACAGCTCCTTCTCCTATAACGCTGCCTTTCATAATAATAGAATCCCGAATAACAGCACCAGGTTCTATGGTAACTCCGGTTCCAATGACTGAATTATGTACTTCACCATATATATTGGTTCCTTCTCCAATAATAGCTCGATCAATTACTGCGGAATCAGCAATATATTGGGGTGGAATAGTATCTGTTTTGGTGTATATCTTCCAGAACTCTTCATATAAATTAAATACTGGCACCAAATCAATTAATTCCATATTTGATTCCCAGTAAGCACCTAATGTTCCAACATCTTTCCAATATCCATTATACTCATAAGCAAAAACACGGTCTCCACGTTGATGACAATAAGGTATTACATGCTTTCCAAAGTCACATCCCTTTTGCTCAGATAAGGCGTTTAAAGATTCCTTTAAGACTTTCCATGTAAATATGTAGATTCCCATAGATGCCAGATTACTTCTAGGTTCCTCCGGTTTTTCCTCAAATTCAAGAATTTGCTTGTTATTATCTGTTATAACAACGCCGAATCTGCTAGCTTCTTCCATTGGAACAGGAATTGTTGCAAGGGTAATATCTGCCTGATTGGTTTTATGAAAATCCAGCATTGCTTCATAGTCCATTTTGTAAATATGGTCTCCACCAAGAATTAATACATATTCCGGGTTATAGTATTCCATATACTTCATATTCTGGTAGATGGCATTAGCCGTTCCAGTATACCATTCACTATTTTGACTTTTTTCATAGGGAGGTAGAATGGATACTCCTCCAATATTACGATCCAAATCCCAAGGTATACCAATTCCGATATGAGTATTCAGTCTTAAAGGCTGGTATTGTGTTAAAACACCAACCGTATCAATTCCCGAATTAATACAATTGCTTAAAGGGAAATCAATAATCCTGTATTTTCCTCCAAATGTAACTGCAGGTTTCGCCAAGTTGGAGGTTAACACACCAAGTCTTGAACCTTGTCCACCAGCGAGCAGCATTGCTATCATTTCTTTTTTTATCACATTTTCACCTCATGTCATTTAGTCTAGTTATATTATACCATTAAATAAAATTTTTGTGAATAATCTTTACAAATTTTTTATAAAAAATGGTAGTTTTTTTTACATATTGTATAAAAATTTATTCTATTCTATGAAGATAGTCAAGTTTCCATTCCTGGTTTTTCACATATTATTGCCATATAGGGCCTGTGAAATTTTAATTGTAATTTTACAGGAAACGGGTATAATACAAATAGTATGATTGATTACTTGGTTATCAGGTAATTTCATTAATAATTAAGATAGGAAGTGTAATACATGTATCAGATTGATTTTCATAATCCAGTTAACGTACATTTTATAGGTATCGGTGGTATTAGCATGAGCGGTCTTGCCGAACTTTTACATACGATGGGCTTTCGCATCAGTGGTTCCGATGCAAAAAAAAGTAAAATCACAGAACATTTAGCATCCCTTGGAATTACTATATTATATGGACAAAGATCTTCAAATATAACTCAAGATATGGATTTGGTTGTATTTACTTCAGCAGTGAAAGAAGATAATCCAGAATATCAGGCTGTTCTACAGGCAGGAATTCCGCTTATGGACCGTGCTGAGCTTGTCGGTCAGGTAATGAAACAGTATGCTGATGCCATCGCAGTTTCAGGAACTCATGGCAAAACAACCACCACCTCAATGATTTCATTAATTCTCTTAGAGGCAGGACTTGATCCAACTATATCTGTAGGCGGAATCCTTGATAATATTAAAGGTAATATACGAATCGGTAACTCTTCACATTTTATTACAGAAGCATGTGAATATACCAATAGTTTCTTAAAATTTAACCCAACCAGAGGCATTATATTAAATGTGGAAGCAGAGCATTTGGATTTTTTTAAAGATCTAGAAGATGTACGTCGCTCATTCCGTCTTTTTGCAGAACGTTTACCAGAGGGTGGATTATTAATCATTAATGATGACATTGAGGATATTTCTTATTTTACCAATCACCTTCCCTGTGAATTTGTTACGTATAGTGTAAATAGCCCAAAATCAACGGTACCAGGATCTAAAGTTCATTACAGCGCTACAAATATAACTTTTGATAACTCCGGACATGGACATTATGATTTGCTTGAAAACGGTAAAATTGTTAGTCGTATTGACTTAAGTGTTATTGGTATTCATAATATTTCAAATTCCTTACCAGCCATTGCTTTGGCACGAAGCTTAAATATTTCTATGGAAGTAATAAAGAAAGCACTGTCATCTTTTAAAGGAACGGATCGTCGTTTTCAGTATAAAGGAGAAATTGGCGGAGTTACAATTATAGATGATTATGCACATCATCCAACGGAAGTAACTGCAACCTTAAGTGCTGCCAGAAATTTCCCTCACGAAACTCTCTGGTGTGTCTTCCAGCCTCACACCTATACAAGAATGAAAGCATTCTTAAAGGAATTTGGTGTGGCACTATCTCTAGCTGATAAAATAGTATTAACAGATATTTATGCAGCCAGAGAAGTTAACCCAGGAGATATCTCTTCTGAAGATTTACAGCATGAGTTGATTAAATTAGGTAAAGAAGTATACTATTTTGAAAGTTTTGATGAAATTGAGAACTTTTTATTAGAAAATTGTAACAACGGGGACCTGTTGATAACTATGGGTGCCGGAGACGTTGTAACTATTGGAGAAGCACTCCTCGGAATGTAGTTATCCACATTATCCACAACCTTATCAACAATTTAATTGTGAAAAGGTTGTGGATTTTTTAGTTCACATAATAGTTTTCTACAATGCTAGACTAATCTATTTTTTTATTGGATTTTATCTTGATTTTACTTGGGTTCTACATTTTTTTACATAATGTAGTATATTTTTATGATGGACTTATCCACTTTTTCCACATTATCCACAACTAAGTACCTCGGACAATTTCCAGAAAAATAGCCTATTTCAATCTACAAACACCTGTGTTATAATACTTTGACAAAGGGAAATATCATCGGCCTCTGCCGGTTTACAATGACTTGCCGCCTGTGTATACAGCCGGCTTGTATTCATGTATTCCCCGATTTTATATAATATGCAGGAGGGAATATGAATTCAATTTCATTACAATCTGGCTGTTTAACATGTAATACAGTCATTCCAAATTTATTTATCGACCAGTATATGCCCTCTGCCAATGGTTCTTATGTGAAGGTATATCTCTATTTACTTCGTTGTATTACAAATCATTCGGAAACACAGATATCAATTTCTTCCATTGCAGATCGCCTGGATGACACGGAAAAAGATATTGTCAGAGCTTTATTTTACTGGGAAAAGGTTAACCTGTTAACACTTGTTCGTGATTCCGGAGATACTATTATTTCCATAAAGATAAATGACATCTATAATGCAAACACAGACTTTAATCATCCAATGGAAGAAGTCTCAACTGCTGTTACCATGTCAGTTTCAACCAATGATAAAACCAATTCTGAGGAATCCATAGAAGCAGCCGATGCCTATGATTTTAAACCTGTGAAGGAGTTTTTTGAAAAACCCACCTATTCTGAGGCTCAGATTAAGCAGTTAACAAACCACGATGACGTTAAGTGGTTGTTAAATATTATTGAAATCTATCTTGACCGTCTGATTAAACCAATGGATTTACAATTAATTCTGTATTTATATGAAAGTCTTGGTTTTTCTACGGAGCTTATTATGTACTTGTACGAGTATTGTGTGTCAAAGAATAAAAAGAACCCATCCTACATAGAAGCAGTAGCTTTATCCTGGGCGGAAGACGGCATTGATACTGTGGAAAAGGCGGAAGCGGCAACAGCACTCTATAATAGTAATTATAATGCTGTGAATAAAGCTTTTGGACTTAACCGAGCACCTGGTCAGATAGAAAAACAGTTTATTAATAAATGGTTGAATAAATTTGGTTTTACAATTGATATTATTGTTGAAGCATGTAATCGTACTATATTAATGACACAAAAGCCGGACTTTAAATATGCAGATAAAATCCTGGAGAACTGGTTTAAAAAAGGTGTGAAAGAGCTTAGCCAGATTGCAGGATTAGATGAAGAACATACAAAAAATGCAGCCCTTAAGGCCAATTCAGCTAAGCCTGTGGCTGTTAACAAAAACAATACAAATAACCGGTTTAATGCTTTTCCACAGCGATCCTATACGGAAGAAGATTATTCTTCCATGGAACAAAAGCTTTTACATAAGCAAGGTTAAAGTTAGGGGGAACCTGTCAAAATGGCATTGAAAAATTTTCAATTTAATAAAATTTTAAGGGAATACGATGAAAAACAGTTAAAGAACAAACATGAACTGGATCGCAGAACGGAAGAAGTATATGATGCCATTCCTGAAATGAAGGAACTGGACCAACTGGTTGTTTCAAGTTCTGTGCAGTGTGCCAAACAATTACTGCTAGGTGATGAGAAATCTTTGCAAGAACTAAAAAATCTCACAGAACAAGCAGGCAAAAAAAGAATTCAGTTATTAACAGACTATGGTTTCCCAAAAGATTACCTTTCTCCTGTCTATCAATGTAAGGATTGTAAAGATACGGGTTATATTGGTAATGAAAAATGTCATTGCTTTAAACAGGCAGTTGTTGACATAGTTTACTCCCAATCGAATATGAAAGTGGCCATTGCCAGAGAGAATTTTGCCAATTTTTCTTATGACTATTATTCAAGTAATGTAATAGAACCAACTACTAAAATGACTCCCAGAGAAAATATTGAAAAGGTTGTTGATACCTGTAAAGAGTTCATAACCAAGTTTGATCAGGAATATGGGAATCTGCTGATTTATGGGAATACTGGAGTTGGAAAAACCTTTTTGGCAAATTGTATTGCCAAAGAGCTATTAGATAGCGCACATACCGTTATCTATTTAACTGCTTTTCAGTTATTTGATATTTTAGAGAAAAATAAGTTTGATAAAGGGGAAGACAGTTTTGAATTTCAGAATCAGTTTGAATATATTCTGGATTGTGATTTACTGATAATAGATGACCTGGGAACTGAATTAAATAACTCGTTCATAACCTCCCAACTATATTTATGCATTAATGAGCGATTTCTTCGCCAAAAGTCAACCATAATCTCAACCAACCTGACATTAGACTACATTAATAGCAATTATAGTGAGAGAATTTTTTCCCGTATTGCCAGTAATTATGCTTTATTAAAAATCGTAGGTGAGGATATTCGACTTAAAAAGCTTTTTTAATAGCATGTTTGCGATTTAGCCTTGACTTTGTCATAGGGTTAATGGTATAACTTTAGTGAAGATTTTCCTAAATCATTTAACATATTTCATTGGAGGTCAATAGAATGCCACAGCAAGATAAAAAATTAGATACAATTCCCGTCGGTACCCTAGGTATTATCGCCTTGGAAAGCAGCAAAACATTAGGAAGTAAAGTAAATGATTTTATTGTAAAATGGCGTAACGAAGTAGACAGTGAACATACTTCAACAATTGCATTTGCAGGCTATCAGAGAGACAATTACCTAATCAATGCGTGCTGCCCAAGATTTGGTTCCGGAGAAGGAAAGGGTGTCATTAGAGAATCTGTACGCGGCAGTGATTTATACCTGTTACTTGATGTTGCAAATTACAATTTATCCTATACCGTTTGTGGACAGGTAAATCATATGTCACCTGATGACCATTATCAGGATCTTAAGAGAATTATTGCTGCTGTTGGTGGCAAAGCCCGTAGAATAACCGTTATTATGCCATTTTTGTATGAAGGCAGACAACATAGACGTACATCAAGAGAATCCTTAGATTGTGCACTTGCATTACAAGAATTAGTTCACATGGGTGTTGATAGCATTATCACCTTTGATGCCCATGACCCTCGTGTTCAGAATGCTATTCCTCTAAACAGTTTTGAAACAGTTCAACCTACTTACCAATTCATTAAAGCTTTACTTAAATATGTACCTAATATGCATCTTGATGCTCAAAATCTTATGGTAATTAGTCCAGATGAAGGCGGCATGAGCAGAGCAGTATATTTTGCAAACGTTCTTGGTGTTGATTTAGGCATGTTTTATAAGAGAAGAGATTTTACTACAATTGTTAATGGACGTAATCCTATTGTGGCACATGAATTCTTAGGTGATGACGTAGAGGGAAAAGATATGTTAATCATTGATGACATGATTTCTTCTGGAGAAAGTATGCTTGATGTTGCAAAAGAATTAAAGCGCAGAAATGCAGGAAGAATCTTTGTTTGTTCGACCTTTGGTTTATTTACTAATGGATTTGATAAGTTTGATGAAGCTTATGAGCAAGGTTTAATTTATCGTGTTCTTACAACAAACCTAGTTTACCAACCAGAAGAATTATTAAAAAAAGAATACTATATCAATGTAGATATGAGTAAATATATTGCATTATTAATCGATACCTTAAATCACGATAATTCTATAAGCCAGTTATTAAGTCCTACTGAGCGTATTCAGAATTTACTTAATAGATATAAGAAATAAAAAAGATATAGATGTAAATAAAGGCCTCCCAAAA
>JAQSYR010000095.1 GCA_029256035.1 Anaerocolumna sp.
AAAACAGGAAAACAATTAGTGACCACAGGAAAAGTAAATAGTAGCAACAAGAAAAACATTAATAACCTAGGATAGAAAGTTTAGGAAAGGCTCGGGTAATATGTACATTATTATAGGATTAGGAAACCCATCAAGAGAATGGCAGGCAACCAGACATAATATCGGATTTGATGCGATTACACATTTATCAGATGAATATAATATACCCTTAGATTTTAAAAAGCATAAAGCCCTCTGTGGTAAAGGTTATATTGAGGGGGAAAAGGTGCTATTGGCACAGCCCCAGACTTTTATGAACCGAAGTGGGGAAAGTGTCAGGGAACTGGTAGATTTTTATAAAGTATCTTCCAATGAAATTATCATAATCTATGACGATATCAGCCTAGCAGTGGGACAACTTCGCTTACGTGGGAAAGGCAGTGCCGGAGGACATAATGGAGTAAAAAGTATTATTAGTCATTTAGGGTCAGAAGAGTTCCCCCGCATTAAAGTAGGTGTTGGTGATAAGCCCAAGGGATGGGATTTGGCAGATTATGTCCTTGGCCGCTTTAACAATGAAGAACAGCCCATAATCCGGGAAGCACTTAAGAAAACATCAGATGCAGTTAAGACAATTATTATGGATGGTATGGAAGCTGCCATGAATTTATATAATAGAAAATAGATAGGATTAATTGAAATTTTTAGAAGTTCATATAAAAATGAAATTAACCAAAAAGTTAAATTAAAAAGAAGTTGAAAATAGGAGTTTATACTTAGAAGGAGGTCACCTTGAAAACCTTTACAGCACCACTGAAAGAATTAAAAGAATTTAATGACATTCAGGACAATTTAAAATTGAAAAACACACCGGTACAGATAACTGGTTGTATCGACTCACAAAAATGTCATCTTATCAGCGGACTGAGTGAAGGATATCCTTGGAAGTTAATCATAACATATAATGATATAAAAGCAAAAGAAATCTATGAAGATTATAAGCTTTATGACAGTAATGTTTACTTCTACCCGGCAAAAGACTTCATATTTTACAGTGCTGATATTCATGGTAACGCAATTGTTAGAGAACGTCTTAAAATATTAAAAAAGTTAATTGAAAAAGAACCGATTACTGTAATAACTACATTAGACGGTGGTATGGATAAAATACTGCCATTAGATTTTATAAAGAAGAAAGTATTAACAATAGAAGAAGCAGGAAGTATAAATCTAACGGAACTTGCCTCAGAACTGGTACATTTGGGATATGAACGACAGGGACAGGTGGAAGGGCCTGGTGAATTTGCAATTCGAGGGGGAATCCTTGATATTTTTCCGCCTACAGAAGACAGTCCTTATCGTATTGAGTTATGGGGTGATGAAGTAGATTCCATTCGTTCTTTTGATGCAGACAGCCAAAGATCCATTGAGAGAGTGGAAAACTTAATTATTTACCCTGCAGCTGAAATGATATTAGACCAACAGCGGATGTTACAAGGACTTAGAAAAATAGAAGAAGAAAAGTCTGATTATGTTAAGAGCCTAAGAGTTCAAAGGAAAACGGAGGAAGCTTCCCGAATTCAGAATATTATTGAAGAGTTTAAAGAAAATCTAGAAAGTTTCCAAGGCTCTGTTGGCATTGACAGCTATATTAAGTATTTTTATGAACACACCGTTTCATTTTTCGACTATTTCCATGGAGAAGATGCAGTAATTTTCTTAGATGAACCTAGCAGGCTCGCTGAAAAAGGTGAGGCTGTAGAAACTGAGTTTAGAGAAGGTATGACCAGCAGAATAGAAAAAGGATATATTTTACCTGGCCAAAGTGATGTTATCTATGGTTATAAAGAACTTCTGGCTGGCCTAAACCGAAGAAACACTCTTCTATTAAGTACAATGGATCATAAGATTACCAATTTTACACTAAAAGCAAAATATGATGTGACCGTAAGATCAGTAAATCCTTATAACAATAATTTTGATGTATTGGTAAAAGATCTGACCAAATGGAAGAAGAGTGGTTACCGGGTACTACTGCTTTCCGGATCTAAAACCCGTGCCAAACGTTTAAGTGAAGATCTTAGAGAACATGATCTTACCGCCTTTTATAGTGAAGACATGGACAGAACTATTCAAAAAGGTGAAATTATGATTGCTTATGGGTCTCTTCATCGTGGATTTGAATATCCTTTGATAAAATTAGTGGTAATCTCAGAAAGTGATATTTTTGGTGTAGAGAAGAAGAAGCGGAAAAAGAAAAAAGAGTATGGTGGAAATAATATTCAAAGCTTTACCGATCTAAATATTGGGGACTACGTAGTTCATGAGAATCATGGATTAGGTATTTACAGAGGAATTGAGAAGATCGAAGTTGATAAGATAACAAAAGATTACATTAAGATTGAATATGGTGGCGGAGGCGTGTTGTATATTCTTGCAACAGGCCTTGATGTGATTCAAAAATATGCCGGTGCAGATGCTAAAAAACCTAAACTAAATAAACTTAATTCACCGGAATGGAAAAACACAAAAACCAGAGTAAAAGGCGCAGTTAAGGAAATAGCCAAGGAATTAGTTGAACTTTATGCACTAAGACAAGCCAAAGAAGGATACCAGTATGGACCGGATACGGTTTGGCAGAAGGAATTTGAAGAAATGTTTCCTTACGAAGAAACAGACGATCAGTTAAGGGCCATTGAAGCAACCAAACGAGATATGGAAAGCAAAAAAATCATGGATCGTCTAGTATGTGGAGATGTAGGTTATGGAAAGACAGAGATTGCCATACGTGCTGCTTTTAAAGCAGTATCTGATGGAAAGCAGGTAGTATTTTTGGTTCCGACTACCATACTAGCCCAGCAGCATTATAATACATTTGTACAAAGAATGATGGATTTTCCTATAAGTATTGATATGCTGTCACGTTTTCGTACTCCCGCACAGCAGAAGAAAGTAATTGAGCGGCTAAAAAAAGGCAGCCTGGATATTTTAATCGGAACCCATCGGGTACTTTCAAAAGATATTCAATTTAAGAACCTTGGGCTGTTGATCGTAGATGAAGAACAACGGTTTGGAGTTACCCATAAAGAGAAAGTAAAAAAATTAAAAGAAAATATTGATGTATTAACCTTAACAGCAACTCCTATTCCAAGAACACTGCACATGAGCTTAATCGGAATAAGAGATATGAGTGTTTTAGATGAACCACCAGTAGACAGACTTCCCATCCAGACCTATGTATTAGAGCATAATGATGAAATTGTCAGAGAAGCCATAAACAGAGAACTTGCAAGAGATGGACAGGTTTACTACGTTTATAACCGGGTAAATGGAATAGATGAAGTAGCAACTAAAATCTCAAAATTGGTGCCAGAGGCAAATGTATCATTTGCCCATGGTCAAATGAGTGAAAGAGAATTAGAACGAATCATGTTTGATTTTATTAACGGTGAGATTGATGTCCTGGTTTCCACCACCATTATTGAGACAGGATTAGATATATCTAATGTTAATACCATGATTATTGATGATGCAGACCGACTAGGATTATCCCAGCTTTACCAATTGAGAGGGCGTGTAGGCCGTTCAAACCGGACTTCTTATGCTTTCTTAATGTATAAACGGGATAAAATGTTAAAGGAAATAGCGGAGAAACGACTTCAGGCAATCAAGGAATTTACAGAATTAGGCTCTGGTTTTAAAATCGCAATGCGAGACCTTGAGATTCGTGGTGCAGGTAATTTGCTAGGTGCACAGCAAAGCGGACATATGGAAGCGGTGGGCTATGATTTGTATTGCAAAATGTTAAATGATGCAGTTCGTTCACTCAAAGGTGAAATTTCAGAAGAGGATAGCTTTGATACAACAGTAGATATGGATATTGATGCCTTTATACCGGCTACTTATATTAAAAGTGAAGTTCAAAAGCTGGATATTTATAAAAGAATTGCTGAAATTGAGAATGAAGACGAATTCCTTGATATGCAAGAAGAGTTATTAGACCGTTTTGGTGATATGCCTGCTTCCGTCAATAATTTGCTTAACATTGCATTGTTAAAGGCGATCTGTCATAGCACTTATATAACTTCCTTGGTTCATAAAAATGATGAAATTAAGCTGGTTATGTATCCTAAGGCAAAGCTAAAGGTTGAGAAGATTCCAGACCTTATTAAAAAATATGAGCCATCATTAAAACTATATCCAGAAGCCAATCCATATTTTATTTATAGCCTTAAAACCAGTAATAAAACAGGCAAAATTGATACATTAAGTTTGTTTGAATATGTGAAAAATATATTAAATGACTTAAAACTATTGATAGATGAAGATAAATAAATTATAATGTTAAGACAGGCTTGCGCAATATTATTTCCGTTTCTATCCAGAAGTGAAGAATTCGTATATTGCCAGGACCGAAAAGAAGAGACAGAATGGAGTTAAATATGAAAAAATTTAAAAAGATAATTTATTTGGGTTTATTATCTGCATTTATGATGTCTGCAGTGGCCTGTTCCAAGGATACAACGCAGAATACATCAGATGAAAGTACATCTGCAGCAGGAGAAGTGGATAACAGTTTATTTGATGAAGTAGTTGTTACCATTGGAGATCAGGAAATTAAATATAGTGAAGCAATGATATACTTTAATTTAATACAGGCACAATATGAAAGTTATTATGGACCAGAAATCTGGACCTATGATTTAGGTGGACAAACATTTGGAGATATGGTAAAGCAGGAAATTATGAGTATGATGACTCAGACAAAAGTTATAAGTGATCATGCAGCTGATTATAATGTAACCATTACAGAAGATGATGAAGCTTTAATTAAACAGTATGCCAATGAATTATATACAGGAATCACAGAAGAAGACAGAACTCGTCTTGGCATTACAGAAGAAATAGCAGAACAATTCTATCGTGATAATAAACTTTATGAAAAAGTATATGATGCTGCAACAATGGATGTAGATACGGAAGTTTCTGATGAAGAAGCAAAACAAGTTACGGTTCAGCATTTATTGATTAAAACACAGAAAACGGATGCAGCAGGAGCTACAGTAGATTTTACAGAAGCAGAAAAAGCAGAAGCATTAAAGAAAGCACAGGATTTATTAGCACAGGCAAAAGAAACAGATGATTTCTATGCTTTAGCAGAAGCGAATACAGAAGACAGCAGTGTTGAATATACTTTTGGTAAAGGTGAAATGGTGGCAGAATTTGAAGAAGCAGCATTTGCCATGAAACCAGGAGATATTAGTGAACTTGTAGAAACCGAATATGGATATCACATTTTATACTGTGTCAGTGATTTTGATGAGGATGCAACTTTAGAGAAGAAAGAAGAAATTATCACAACAAGACAAAATGCTGCATTCCAGGAGTTATATGAAACTTGGGAACCAAACTATGAAGTTAAGGTAAATGATGAAGTTTGGGATGCCATAACATTTGAAAGTGCTACAACAGAAGAATCTGATGCTGCAACATAAAAGTAGTTGAAAGATGTCTGTCACAGCAGATTTTTAGAGATAGCAGATCTTTCATAGAATACGAAAAGGAGTTGTAATCATGGTGAAATTCAATACATCACCAAGGTTACAACTCTTTTTTACTTCATATTCATATTGACAAAAGGGAAATGTTGGTATAACCTAAAAGTACTTTGCTTATTAGTTAAATAATTATCATGGTACTAGTAGGTAAGGACTTTATTTGATGAATGCCAACCGGCAGATGGGAGAAAGTATGATTGAGATTAAAAATTTAACTAAAGTTTATAAGCTCTCCAAAAAACAAATGCAAG
>JAQSYR010000096.1 GCA_029256035.1 Anaerocolumna sp.
ATTATTTTCTCTTCATGCCCCGAATCATTTTTTTGGTTGATTCATCGATTCTAAGTGATTCTGTGATTTTTTGTAATGCCTTATGATAAGTTACATCATTTAGCCTGTTATTTTTCAGGTACTCTAATGTATCAACCGGAAGATTAATATAATAGATAGAAACTGCCCATGCAACGGCCATCATAACATAGTAGCCTTTATGAGTAATATTATCAAAATGCTGAAATGCCATCTTTGTATATTCCGGCGTAACATAATAGCTTAATAACATTACCACGCCAAATCGAATTTCATATTCGTTATCTGATTTTAGATACGGTTGTAGGAAATCCCAAACTTTTTCTCTATTGGTTTTTGTAATTTTTAATCCACCGCAAAAGCTATCACAGGTAGACCAATTATTGATATGAGGTATAAAGTCAGCTGTGTAATAAAGTATCTCCTCCATATCTGCTTTTACATATCCTATTACCATCCCACGTAAGGTGATTTCCTCCATATAAATATCATCCTTAGTTGCAAGAAAAGTTCTCCAATCTTCTTTGGCTATCTTTTTTGCTATGTTACGTAATAGTGGTAATCTTACTCCCAGAATATTTTCCACTCCAGGCAGTAAAGACGCCGTGAATTTTCTATAATCTTCTTCTGCTAATTCTATTAACTGTTCTCTTATGGAATTCATAATCTTACCCCTCATTTATCTGTTTTCACCCATGGCAGGGCTGGGTTTATAAATTATCTTTTAATACTTCATAGCGGATAGAGAATTTATCTCCTCCACAAACATGCCGTTCCCCATCAGATTCCGTAATGATATAGTCACCCAGTGATATGTAGATTCTGCCTCTTCTGTTACTAATATAAGGGCAGACAATAGAACCATCAGGCTTTTTAATCTGTATAAGAGAATCTGTTACAATCCATCCGTTTACAACAACATCACGAAATAACTCAAAACCATCTTCTAAACCTTTTCCAACTTCATATAAAACCCCTTCAACTTCAAGACCTACTCTTTTATATCTCATACAAATACCTCCCTAGCCTAGAATGTGGCATCATTATATTGATTGATAAGTATGCTGGTAACGTTACTTTCCATAAGTATATTATACTCTAACTTAATGTTGTTAGCAATATGGCACATATATTCTATGGTAACTATTGACATTTCTTTTATTTGGAGTATAATATAATTATAATATCATTTTGATATCATAATTATTAATTGAAAGGGGCAGTTTTATGTCTAATGAAAGTAAGTCATCTGAAAAAGCAATGAATCAAGAAGAAATAATTTTGAAAGCAACAAGCGGTATGGCAGTTCTATTACTTAACAGTTTATTAATTATTCTTTCCATTGCAAGTTTTGTGTATGGAATAGGATTTTCTGCCAAGTCCGAAAACCCAACATTTGGTATTGTTCTAATCATAATGGGAGCCCTTTATGGTTTTATTATTGGCCCTATTCTTTTTGCAGGTCTTAAGATATTAAAACCAAATGAAGCTGTTGTACTAACACTTTTCGGTAAATATCACGGTACTCTAAAAGGTGAAGGCTTCTTCTATGTAAATCCTTTTTGCCAAGCCGTTAATCCCGCAACAAAAACTACTTCTACTGGTTCCCTTGGATCAGGCTCTCCCTCTGGAAAAACCTCCTCTTATTCTGGATCCATACAATTAACCAATCACAAAATATCTTTAAAGGCCATGACTTTAAATAATGATAAGCAAAAAGTAAATGATCAACTAGGGAACCCTGTTATCATTGGTATCGTTGTTGTCTGGAAGGTCATAAATACTGCACAAGCTGTTTTTAATGTTGATAATTACACGGAATTCTTATCAATACAAGCCGATTCTTCCCTTCGAGATATTGTACGTCTCTATCCTTATGATGCACCGGACAGCGATGAAGAAAAGTCCCTTCGCGGAAGCAGCGAGGAAGTCGCATTCAAATTAAAGTCTGAAATTCAATCACGAGTAAATATTGCTGGCCTAGAAGTTATTGAAGCAAGAATAACACATTTATCCTATGCTCAGGAAATTGCTTCTGCCATGTTACAAAGGCAGCAAGCATCTGCCATTATCGCAGCACGACAGATGATAGTTGAAGGTGCAGTTGGTATGGTAGAAATGGCTCTGGAGAAATTGAATGAGAAAAACATAGTTAATCTGGATGAAGAACGCAAAGCTGCTATGGTAAGCAATCTGCTTGTTGTTCTTTGTGGCAATAAAGACGCTCAGCCAATTGTGAATAGTGGATCTATATACTAAATAACATTGGACTAAATATATTATTCAAATAAATTACAGAAAGGACTGGATGATGATATATGGAAAATAAAGAAAAAGATAAGAAACAGATATTGTTACGGCTATCATCGTCCTTATGGCAGGAACTAGCCGAATGGGCGGAAGATGATTTTCGTTCCATTAACGGGCAGATTGAATATTTACTTAATGAATGTGTAAAACGTCGCAAAAAAAAATAATGTCTGGAAAATATATAAATCTTTATATAACTCCAAAAGTAAACATGGAATTATTTGAATACAGATAAGAATGGAGGTTGTGTTAACAAAAACACAAACCTCCATTCTTACGTTAAAATCTATTCAAATAATTGCCCACTTAGTAAAGCTATAAAGTCACTATTGCAGAATACAGCATTTTGGTGACCTCTTTCTAGCGTCCTAAAATAGTACCTGTACGTTAAAAGCAGTGGTTTGTGGTGGAATACTTGCTGTCATAAAATTGGCATGTTCCACTCGTACTGTTTCGCCGACTCTTAAATCCCTTAAATTAATTCTTCTTCCTCTTCTATCCAAAATAACTGTTGTATTGGTTATGACAAATCTAATCTGACTAGCTCTGTTGTTTAAAGTTCCTGTATAAAGAAAGTTATTTCTGGTATCAACCCTTAGCACATTGTCAACTGTCACTTCAAAAGGATTTACCCTATTCTTAACTGTTATGCTAAAAGCTCTTGCTTGTGGTGGGATGCTCATTGTCATAGCAGATGAAAATACTGCATCAACTAACATTCCTTCTCTTAAATCTCTCATGGAAAGTAATCTGCCTGATTCATTTCGTATTACAGTATCCTGACTAACGATCAAGGTTACAAGCTCCATGTGTAACATATTAAAATCACCTGGAATACCATAAGATATTGTTACGTGTCCTATTCTATTTACAAAATTAATTTCTTCAATAATAGCATCAAAAACCCTGATACTGTTATTATCACCTGATGGACCATCACAGTTACAATTGCTAGTTTCAATATCTTTCATATCATTTTGTTTTCCTTTACTTTTTCTATATGATATGATGTTTGCATTTGGAGTGTGATAGACTATTTAATCTCCTACTTTTCCACTAATTTTCTAATTCCTTCTACCGCTACAATAAATCCAAGAACTAATAGTAACACAGCGAAAATTAATTGCAATCCGTCTCTAGCAAGAAGAAAACTTCCATCATTGGCTGTAATAAGACTAACAATGCTCTTAATTTTTAGAAAAAGTGCTGTAAATGTTACGCCTAACATTATTATCATTGGCCCCCATAACATAAATCCCTGACGATTGGTTTTCTTTAAGAATACTGCACAGGCAATTAGGGCTAATGCTGATAATAATTGATTTGCAGACCCGAATAATGGCCAGATATTGGCATATCCTACTACAGAAAGTCCATAGCAAAAAACTAATGTAATGATTGTTGCAGCAAATTTATCTGTGAATATTTTTCTGATAATTCCCATATTTTCTGGCTTAATATTATCATCAATAAATAATTCCTGTAATGCGATTCTTCCAACACGCGCTACGGAGTCTAAACTTGTTAATGCAAATGCTGAAACTGATAACGTAATTAAAGTAAAAGATACATTTTCCGGTAACCCTAGCTTAGATAAAAACATTGCAATTGCTGTAGCAAATACCTGGGGAGGAGTTCCTGTTGGTAATCCGTCTGAAGTTGCAAGTGCTCCAACAGCAATTAATGCTGTAATTGCTAATAAACTTTCTAACAACATGGCTCCAAAGGATATTGGTAACATATTCTTCTCATTTTTTATTTGTTTGGATGCAGTTCCAGAAGATACTAAGGCATGAAAACCAGATACAGCACCACACGCAATAGTAACAAACAAAGTAGGGAATAAATAAGCTCCATTTACTTTAAATCCAGTATAATTCGCTAAGTGAATCTCCGGATTATAGACAACAATACCAAGAACAGCTCCAACGATCATTGCTATTAATAAGAAACTGTTTAAATAATCTCTAGGTTGAAGTAATGCCCAAACTGGTGTAACACAGGCAATAAGTACATAGACATATACAAATATTAACCAGGATTTTTGACTTATAAAAATCGGGAAATTTAATCCTACCGCTACAGAAACAATTAAGAATGCAATGGCTACAAAAGTATTTACCCAAGGACCAAATTTCGTATATTTTAAATATAATCCCAGCAAAACTGCAAAAACAATAAATAGCATTGATGTCATAGCTACAGCGCCATTAGCTTCAATTTTCGTTCCGGCTGTTGCATCAAATCCATTGAATGTACCTGCAACAATATCTGCAAATGCTGCTACAACTAAAATAGAAAATAGCCAAGTAAATAAAAGGAATAGTTTTTTTCCCAAACTTCCAATATAAACTTCTATTATGTAACCAATAGAGCGTCCTTTATTCTTTACGGATGCATACATAGCAGCAAAATCCTGTACTGCACCAAAGAATACCCCGCCTAGTAATACCCATAAAAGAACCGGAACCCATCCGAATACAGCTGCCTGAATTGGACCATTGATTGGTCCTGCACCTGCTATAGATGCAAATTGATGGCCAAATACTACAGGGGTATCTGCCGGAACATAATCCACTCCGTCTTCCATTTCATATGCCGGTGTTTTCGCATTGGGATCAATTCCCCATTTTTTTGCTAAGTACCTGCCATAAATGACATAAGCCCCTCCCAAAAAAATAATAGCGATAATCATTAACGTTAATCCGTTCATTTCTTCATCTCCTTTTCATTCAATAAGACAACAAGTTGATTACATCGTACTGGAACAGTCTTGCATAAAAGGTCAAAAAAAACGTCTCTATATAAAAATATAGAGACGAATCATATCCGCGTTACCACTCTGCTTGTTATAATAAATTATAACCTCTTATTACATACTTCTTAATTAAACTTAAGTTATATGCTCTTCTATAACGGGAAGTACCGTTCAAACCTACTTAGCAAAACTGTTCAGAACGAATGCTCCTGGGTGAGATTCTTATACACTTCATATCGTTTTTCACCAAACAACGACTCTCTGTAATGACTGCTGTATAACAACATGTCCCATTCACTGCATCTAACAATATCTATCTTTCTGTAAAGTTTAGCACCAACTTATTCATCTGTCAATATAAATAATACTTTTGTGCTTTCTTTAATACCTCTCTTGGACAAGCAATATTGACACGTTGAAAGTTTTCACCTTCCGCCCCAAACATAGTTCCTCCATCCAGCCATAATTTTGCTTTTTGAACAACCAACTCTTCAACTTCTTCATTAGACAAACCTAATTCATGAAAATCTAACCAAGCTAAATAAGTACCCTGGGGTTCTACTAGTTTGACCTTAGGTAAATTCTCTGCCAAAAAATCTCTTATATAATTAAGATTTCCTGTAAGATACTCTATTAGTGATTCCAGCCATTCTTCTCCACTTTCATAGGCTGCCTGGCAGGCAACAATGCCCAGACCATTAACCTGGCTGTATCCCGTCCGATTCATTTCCTCAAGAAATTTCTTTTTTAATTCCCTATTAGCAATAAAAATATTGGATAATTGCAGCCCTGCAAGATTAAAAGTTTTACTAGGTGCTGTACATACGACTGCATGATCTTTATATTCAGGTTTTAAGCTGGTAAAAATAAAATGTTTAGTGCCTTTATACGTAAAGTCACAGTGTATTTCATCTGATAAAATAAGCACTCCATGTTTTATACAGATATCACCAAGTCTTATTAATTCTGCTTCTCGCCAAACTCTTCCTACTGGATTATGAGGACTACATAAAATAAACATTTTCACCTGATGATTCACAATTTTAGCTTCAAAGTCATCAAAATCTATAGTATATTCACCATCTTTATAGAGCAGAGAATTATTCACAAGTTCTCGATTGTTAGCTTTAATTGTCTGTGAAAATGGATAATATACAGGCTGTTGAATCAGAATTGCGTCACCTTCTTTTGTAAATGCTCTGATTGCAGCTGCTATGGTATACACTACCCCAGGAGTTTTTACCATCCACTTGGGTTCAATTTCCCACCCAAACCTTTTAGAAAACCACTGATACACCGCATCAAAATATTCCTGTTTGCTGTCAGAATATCCAAAGATTCCATGTTGTACTGCTTTTGTAAGGGCATCTGTCACCTGAGAGGGGGTTTTAAAATCCATATCAGCAACCCATAAAGGTAGAATGTCCTGAGGTTTGCCTCGTTCTGCAGTAAAGTCATATTTCAAAGAATTTGTTCCTTTTCTATCGATTATTTGATCAAAATCGTAATTCATAATGTGCTCCTATTCTCTAATTATTATATAATCAGTTTTATCTTAAACTATATTATACTGGGTTAGGATAAAAAACTGGATCTGGTATTAATATTTTTTTCATTATATCAAAAGAAATTGAAATTGCCAACCCTTAATTATATACATTCCTATAGATTTAGTATATTATAAATACTTTTAATCAAAATAGCACCTCCAAAGTTAGTATAATATCTTTAACTAACCTTAAGAGGTGCACTTACTTCTCCTGTCTCCTGTCAATTATTATGTCATCTAATTTTCATTCTATTATTGCTAATATGTCCGGAATCCTATGGTTACTTTAAAAAGGTCTCCATCAATATCAACTTTAAAACTTCCTCCACATACACCTGTAAAACTTTCTGCAATGGATAAGCCCAGCCCGCTTCCCTCCGTTGTTCTGGCTTTGTCTCCTCGGTTAAAACGTTGAAGAACTTCTTCTGGGGTAAAATCCATTTCATAAGATGCAGTATTTTTAATAATTACATTAACATTTCCCTGGGATTCTTCTGTTTCCACGTAGACTCTGGTTCCTGTCAGGGAATATTTAAGGGTATTGTCTATAATATTTTGAAATACCCGATATAATTTTTTCCCATCGGAGTATATCCTAATTGGATTATCCGGCAATTTCGTCTTAACAGTAAGTCCTGATTTTGTAATGTCATCTTCCATATCTGCTAGTGTCTGCTCTAACAATTTCTTTAAATCAATACTTTCAAAATCCACTGGCATATTGCCACTTGTGCTTTTGGCCAAGTCAAAAAGATCGGAAACTATATGCTTTAATCGCTCTGATTTATCAGCTAATATATTAACATAATCTTTTGCAGTTTCTGATAGTTCTTCTTTTGATAATAATTCAACATAGCTGATAATAGAGGTCAGAGGCGTCTTTAAATCATGAGACACATTGGTAACTAATGCTACTTTCATCCGCTCTGACTTCATCTGTTCGTCCAAACTTTCCTGTAACCCCTGATTTATTTTATCAAATGCTATCTTATTCTCCTTTTGATACCAATAGATCATAATAAATTCTAAAATTGGAGGAAGAATAAACAGGGGTGATTCTGCTGCAAAAAATAGCATTGCGAAAAATACCATCCCTGCACTTGTCAGAATAAATAAATTCTGTCTGCGCTGCATTGCTTTTGTCAGAGGATAATGTGCATATCTTCTGTCGTCAAAAAAACTTTTTACAAAATCACTAATTTTATAACAGCTAGTATAAATCAGGCTTTGTTTTAAAAATCTTGCTGCTTTTATTTTTCTAACCAGTGAAAGTAAAATAATACCCAATAAAATACTTATAATGGCCGTTACGGTTCCAAGCATAACCATATGAAATACTTGTTCTGCCGTAACACGATTAGTATAATTAATGTAATAATAATCTCTTATGAAAGAAAACCATATTCCAACGGCAAAAAGTCCAAAAAGAAGCTGAAAGTCCGTATAGATGGAATCAAAACGGTTCAAATGAATTTCTTCATCTGCTGATTTCTTACCTGTAACCACTATTAAATAAACAATGAAAATAAAGGCAAGCAAAGTACAAATAGAGATAAAAATAATACTTGGAATCATAAACGATTTGCTATCATCTAATATCTGCTGGCGCTCCACCATAAACTCTTTGGTAAATGTCAAATATATCTTGTAATTTTCTGGATAATAGACATAAGGGGTTCCATAATCTGCATCTTCTCCAATGATCCACTCACCATTTTCATACAGGAATAAGGGAGTATCTGATTGTTTGATCTTTTCTACAGTTGCATTAAAATAAGTACGCTCCCCATCTGTAATAGAATAATAATAATTTTTATTATTTGCTTCTATGGAGGGATTCTCAAACAAAAGTATTATATCATTAAGTGCGTTATTGACGTCATGATTAATAAAATAATCGCTGGTCTGATACTCATTAACCAATAATAAATCAAGGTTAATACTTCGATAAGATAATATTACTAGTTGTTCAAATGCTGCTGTTATAAATATTACTGTTAATAAAAAAGCTGTAAATTTAGTTCCGGTACTTCTGCTAAAGTTTTTCAATTTTATAGCCAATGCCCCACACCACCTTTAAATATTTCGGTTCTTTTGGATTGATTTCGATTTTTTCTCTGATACGCCTGATATGGACCATTACCGTATTTTCAACTGAATAGGCTGTTTCTTCCCAAACTCTTTCATAAATCTGTTCTGCCGAAAAAACGATTCCGGCATTCTTCATAAGCAACTCCAGTATTTTATACTCTTTTGCTGTAAGTCTTACCGGTTCTCCATCTACTGTAACTTGAACCTTTTCCGTATCAAGAAACAAACCTCCAACCATTATCTGAGAAGATAAATTTATATTTCCCATGTCTCCAAGCTGCATGTATCTTCTTAACTGACTTTTTACTCGTGCTACAAGTTCCTGTGGATTAAATGGTTTTGTTATATAATCATCTGCTCCCATAGATAAACCTAAAATCTTATCACTATCTTCCGTTTTGGCTGAAAGTATAATAATTGGAATATTTTTACTGCTGCGAATCCTCATAGTTGTAGATAAACCATCCAGTTTTGGCATCATAATATCTAAAACAATAAGCTGAATTGCATTGGTAACTAAAATATCCAATGCTTCTAAACCATTGTATGCTTTTATAACCTCATACCCTTCAAGTTTTAGCAGTTTCTCAATGGCTCCTGCTATTTCTCTGTCATCATCAACGACTAATATTTTTGCATTGTCCAATTGGCGTACCTCCTTTCCCTTCACCGATAAATATATTGTAGGTCATCAAACTTACAAGAAACCTGATAGAAATCTTAAATAATTCTTAACTATTCATTCCTTTTATTATATCGAGTACCTGATTATTATGCAATAACAAAGAGATTCCCTTGTTATAAGTGGTTTACATAATTTACTATTGAAATCTAAGATATATTCAGTTATAATTGCATTAAAGCGAAAAACAGTCCTGGGGTGTACGGAGCCCCTGTTATTTTGAACCTACACTAATCATAAGGGATTCCAATAACTCTAATTGGATGTCAGGCCATCATTGCAATGGAAGAC
Organism: Anaerocolumna sp.; assembly: GCA_029256035.1. GTDB lineage: Bacteria > Bacillota > Clostridia > Lachnospirales > Lachnospiraceae > Anaerocolumna. Next base: position 9,700 of record JAQSYR010000096.1, read on the forward strand.
AGAAGATTAGGTGCGGTTGCCCACCTAGCATAAGCTAGGAGTCAAAATAGCAGGAAACGGCATTTTGGGAATATCATAATTAATTATAGTATTTCTTTTATCTCTTATTACGTATTATAAGCCCAACAGCTGCTAATACCCCAATGGCACCTACTGCATACCATATCACTGACAGGTTGCTTTCAGCTTCTGAAGTATTAGCATCCTGTGCAGCTGCTTCCTGTACAGCACTCTCCTCTGTTACAGATGTAATCTGAATCTTTACTTCATCCTCTGCTGTTACACTTTCGTTAACTACATCCTCTGTTACACTATCATTTGCTATATCTTCTGCAACAGTTTCACTTGTTTCACCTTCTGCCATACCTGAATATGCTGCTAAGTCTTCTGCTGGTGTATCTGGTGATGCAGGCGCACCCGTAAAGAAAATAGTTTTCTGGCCTTCCACTACTGTAATTATGTCTTTTCCAAAGATACCATAAACATAATCTGCATAAGTTTCTTCATATGGAAAGATTCCAATCTCAATGGTGTCTTCAACTATACCTGTATAGGTCACAGAGAAACCTTTTTCTTCAAAATCTGCTGCATGATCTTCAAAAACATATTTATCAATTTCTAATTGTTTATCCAATAGTTCTTTGTTTTCTACTGTTTGCTCTAAAATAACAGAGTCTTGTACCACTCCATCCGTACTAGCAGCGAAAGCAGGTACTGCAGTTAAGAGTGATAAACATGCACCCATAAGTGTTACTTTCATTAATTTTACTTTAAACATAGTATTTTCCTCCATTATATCCAGTTTTTTGTTCTACAGCTTATTACAAAGATTAGACGCTATGTTTTTTTAATTAGTTCCATTTTGAATAACAATTTTCCAATCCAGTTTTTGTTAATTTATATATTTTGGTACATACTTCATCTAAATATTTTCTATCATGAGTAATGCTAATAATAGCTCCTTTAAATTCTGACAACGCCTCCCGTATTACCGGATTTGACAGTGGACTTAGATTTCGCGTCGGTTCATCTAATATTAATACATTACAGTTGTCTAATATCATTTTTAACAAAATCAGTTTTGCTTTTTGTCCACCGCTAAGCTCACCTATGTTATGTTCCATCTCTTCTCTGGTAAATTTCATTCCACCCATATAAGTAAAGGCTTTTGTTATATCTTCCTTCTTACCACTTGTTACTAAGAATTCAATTGGACGCATATTATAGTCTACTAATTCATCATAATTCTGGGACATATAGCCGGCTTTTATATCCGTCCGCTGTAATAATTGTTCTGCAATATTCTTTAATAATGTTGTTTTTCCTACCCCGTTATTACCGATTATTCCAATACGTTCCGGACCAATTACCTGCAGTTTGATTTCTTCCGCCAGAATTTTATCTTCTTCCTCCTGCTTTATCATTAGCTTTTCGAGGAAATATTCAATTATTGTTTTCCCATTTGGGATTTGAATTTCAGCAGGGAATTCAAAGAGAATAGCTTCTTCTACATCCGGTATTTCTATAAATTCTTCTTTCCCCTTCTCCAGACGCTTTTCTATTGATTTTACATTATTTAATTTCGTGGAATTTCTATCCTGGGTTAACTCATCACGG
>JAQSYR010000097.1 GCA_029256035.1 Anaerocolumna sp.
CTGTACGTCAATAATAATAGTATATGCTAAATAGTAAAAAAAATCCCCAAAACATTTCTGTCCTAGGGATTTGAATTTTATAATGATTATCTCTTTGAGTACCATTAAGCATTTTTTGTAGTTTTCCTATCTTTACATACCACCACATAAATACTGGATTTCTAGACATTTAGTAATGTGTGTTATGCATCTCTTTTACTATCTTTTTACCTCTTAGCATAACTTTAAACACCAAATAAACACCATATTATATGTCACTTGAAAAGACAAAGTTTAAACCAATCTGTATAAATTATTATAACTGAAGTATGCATTAAGAGTTGATTTTGTTATCATTATTTTCCTTCAGATTCTTTTCCTCTTTTATGCGATTATCAATTAAGACACATTCCATAATATGCTTATACATTTCATCGTGTCTATCCTCGGATACCCTATCTACCAGTTGAATCGCAATCAAATATTTTTCAGTTGTACCTAATCTTTCATGATATAGGTTCAATTGTCCTATAGTAGTCTTGTATAGCCAAAAAAATAATCCAGATACAATTTCAATAATAGTACCTGCAGTTGTAGTATATATAATAATGTTTTGACTTGTAGTAATCATTAATACTATTCCTGTTATGTATAATATGAATCCAAAAATGCACGCTATAAGGGCTGAGACATAGGATTTATTTGCATGACTCTTACTTATAACATAGTATTCTCTAAGCTCAGCAACATTTTTTAACATCAGATTAACAATATCATCATCTGTTGCCTTTCCAATAAGATCTGCTACCGCTCTTGTAACTTCATCATTTTCTTGTTTTTTTACCCGTTTTTCAATTAAATTTTGAGCAACTGATAATCCTGTAGATCCCACTAACACAGAAATAATCATTGATACTACATCTAACACCATGCCTTTTCCTCCCTTAAAAATCATTACCATAATTATACACCCTATCCTATTTTTCGGCAAGAAAAAGCAACCACCTGGATGGAAGTTGCTTAATTGATGCTCCTTATTTTTATATGTATTATTATAATAATTTATTTCAACATAATGTTATAAATTATTTATTACAAATAATTTCAACATAGCTCAATATAAAATCAGTATAATAAGAAAAATATGTTCTTTGTCCATCTACTAAATGTAATAAAAATTGAGTAACCGACACATTTTGATTCTGAGTAATTCTCTTTGTAAGTAGTCTCTTATATTGCTCATCTGATTGAGTAGACATATGTGAAATTTTATTTCGAACAGTCTTCATTTCAATAAATTCAATCGGTTTATTTCGAAGCAAATTAAATGTACCAGAGTTTTCAAAATATAACTCTGCTAATGTATTAACTTCTTCTAAATTAGTCCAATCGGGGTACTTTTTAGTACCTTTTATCAATTTATATGCATGTTCTCTATCAGTTGGTAAGACATATCTTTTATATGTATTACCTTTTAAATCTGCCGAACCACATAAATATAATACAAACGATTGTTCCAAAAAATATTCCCAAAGTAAAAATATATTTATAAAACTTTTTTCGCAGATGCTTTCGTGCATACTATTTGTATAACTATATTCAGTAGTATTTAACCTATCATAAAGAACACTGCTATCTGACACATTGCTAATATTTAAGTTAAAATTTGTTACAAAATTAGTATACACCTCTTGTATAGTATTCATTATTCTCACCTTAAAAAGCTTTATTTAATTCATTAATAATAAATCCTGTTCTAGTTGCACGCGAATCCGCATCTGATGTAGCCCTCGAAATAGAAGTAACAAACTCCAATTCTTCTTTCGTGAGTTCATCTATATCTTTATTAATAGTAAATTGTATGCTATCAAAGATCGTACGAAGTTTATGAATATGTTTATCAGAAAAGGTTATCCCTTGAGAATCATATCCTTTCATACCAAAAAATAAGTTATATATTGCCAAAAACATAGAATAAAATAATGCTGGCTTCCTAAAGGAAGATTTTTTCAATGTATCATCAAATGTCATTTTAATTATGGAAATAACCTTATCAAACTTTTCTTCTAAAATTTCTTTATCATTGAAAACTTCATCATATTGCTTATAATATGATCTAATTTTTTTTCGATTTTGTATTCCATCTAACATAGCAATAATAAAATCAGCTGTTAATTCAACTTCATTCATTCTCATAACCTGATATTCAGTAAATAATTTGTTGTCAATCCAGAAGCTATTATATTTATAACTTAGAGTATAAACTAACTGTTTAAAATAACCATAAAACTCCGCATTAATCAATTCCTGTTTATTTAAAGGAGTAGTATACGTATTCAATCTTGCAAAAACATCCATAATTTCACTATCATCAACGCCAATAAATGTATCGACAGAGAATTTATATGTTAGCACTATGTTTTGATACCTATCAGACAGTTCTGAAAAATATAAGTTACCGCATTCTTTGTTATGAACAGAGCTTACTTTAAAACCATCATTAATATAATCAAGAATTGTTCTTAATCTTTGTTGTCCATCAACTACTTCTCTTATAGTCGTTCTCGATTTTATATCGGTAATCTGTCTAATAAATATTTTTGGTAATGGTTTTTCTCTTAGAATACTATCAATTAAAAAAGATTTGGCAACAGGCTTCCAAACAGATCTTCTCTGAAATTTAGGAGCCAATACCAATTGTCCTCTTTCATGCCATTCTAAAAAATCATTTATACTATATGTACTCGGATCAAAGTTTGCCATATTATTCGCTCCTTTTAATATTCCCATTTTAACCTCCATATTAACATAAAAAATAGTTATTTACAATAAATATATCCAGTATTAGGTAATTTATTCAATAACTATGCCATATAGACCATTCTGTTTACTCCTCTGAAAAGATTATCTCTGGGACTTATATTATGGAAAATACCTAACAGAATTAATCAAGTCCTTGTGAACACTTAGTTTGTCAGTATGAAAATAACTCTAAATCACAAAGCAGAAACCCAATTCTGACTATTTTTATTAATTTTCTTTAACTTCCCCAATCGAATATGTAAACCTATTTCCCATAAACGAGGAAGTTTTTTTCTTTTTTATCAGCTCCCTTTATAGCTGCGTAAGCTGTAGGATCGTTATAATGTTCATGATTTTTCAATAATATTCTCCTTTAACTAGCCATCCCATGCGTATGGCATATTCTATTTCTTCTTCAATTAAAAACTTGGTATATCCTCTTTCTGCCCATTTTCTAAGCCTGTCTATATCAACGGTTTTCTTGCTCTCCCAGAACCCCAATTCTGCCCCTAATCGCTTTGTTTTTGAGTTAGTACGTAATCTACTTAGGCTAAGTCTAATAAACTGGTCAATATTAGCTTTGGACACTTTAAATTTTATTGCAATCTCTAATTGAGTATGTAACTGCTCATTACCCACCTTCTCGACAATATCATTTTCTATATTTATATCACTGGCCACCGTATCAGCAACGGTCATATCGTCATTTTCCTCACCTGGTACTGCTGCATCCAGGCTTTTCACCTTATCCCGGAACATAAAGAGCTGTAACTGTTTTATAACCTTTTCAGATACACCCAACCACTTACCATATTCAGATACAGTTGGCATCCGGTTATATTTACTAAGGTAATAAGATGTAACTTGGTTATAACGATATACCCTTTCTTGTGTATGCACCGGTACCCGGACAACGCTCCCACAGTTATTAAGGAACCGTTTAACAGCTTGTCTTATCCAAGAAGTAGCATAAGACATGAATAATACCCCCTGGCTCGAATCATAGCTCTCCACAGCCTTAATCAAACCAAAATAGGCTTCATGCATTAATTCATCCATTTCCAGCCTGGCAAGCATAACGATACTTCTTAACCACTGCAAAGATTAAACCTTTATTCTGCAGGTAGAGCTGCTCCATATTACTGGCCGGATCCGTACCCTTCTGTATTAAATTAACCAATTCTTCATTACTCATGGTATATACTCCCCCTATTAATTGTTTCAACTGTTGCGCCGGCGCAACTAAAACTTTTTACTGATAATAGTGTTCTGACGTCAGAACATGACTATTTGAGTGATATTTATCACTAACCCGAAGTGTTGCGACGTCGCAACGGCTCATACCCTCTTTCCATTCAGCTAAAAAAACATCCCTTTAATTTCTAAGTTGCTTTAAAATGCCATCCAGCTTGCCCTTCTCTTCATTAAGACCTGTTATCTCCACTTTATCCTTAAACATACCTAAATGCCTGCCCAGGAGCTCTAAAGCCTTAACCTTGTCACAGGTGATTAATTCTATACCGTATCTTCCCTCTTTAATACCGGCAATGGCCTTTTTCTTGTCCTCTGGTAGCTTGTCAGTAGGAATAATCTTTACAACAGTTTCTTTCCTAAGCTGACCTGTATCCGGATCTTTAACATAATGACCGTTTACAATGATAGGTTCTTCTACAATCTGTACGTAATCTGTAGCATTAGAGAATCCTATAGCTGTAAGCTCAATCACAATATTATCTTGATTAACTCCGGTACGCTTTGAACGCTCTGCCATTGCTTTTGATATTTCTTCTGAAACTCTAGTTTTCCCTAGTAATTCAGAGCCTATCTTATCAGCATTATTCACTGAATATCCTGCCCTGATAGCTGCTTGAGTGGCATTCAGGTCAATCAAGTATTCTTCAACGAACCTTTGTTGTTTGATTGTAAGTTTCGCCATTTACACACCATCCTTTATACGTGAAAGCCCCATACACCCGATTAAGAGTATATAGGGCATATATTTTACTGAATCAATGACAAATCATCTGCCAACCTGGAATTAACAAACTCAGCCATACTGTCCATACTCATAGCTGTTGAACTTGCACCCAGTAGCGGATATCCCGTATTGAATCCCATTTCTGCCATACTAGGATTCATATGTAAATCCACGTTATTTCTTAACTCTCCCAGAAGTTTCTTATTATATTCCCTATTGTCTACAGGTATAAGTCCGGCAAATTCCATAGTCTGTTCGCTCTTAGGAAGAATGTTCTTAATTGTAGCCATAGCATTGTAATCATCTTTATAAGTGTCAATGATATTCTGCATATCGTCACGGTCATTTATAGCCCCAGCTTCAACCATCTTAATAACATTGCCAAGTCCTATCTGATAACCTGCATCTGCCAACCTTCCGGCACTATTTGCTTTCCATTTCTCCATTAAGGCTGCCAGACCGGTATCAATGGCAGCAATAGCCTTATCATGATAGAGCTGCACTGTAGGTTTGAATTCTTCCATAATCTTACCTATGGACTGTTCCTTACCAGTTACGGTGTAAGCATCACTTTGACGTACCTCTGTTACTCTTGCCTGGACAGCGTTGTATCTGTCCTTAAATTCTTGAAATATCTTAATTAATTCCGCTTTCTTGCTCATAATTTCCTTGTCTCCTTTTCTGTGCTGTTAATTGAATGGTATCCTTTTTCCTGTTTTAAGTTTAATCCTTTTACACTCATGCTCAGGAGCTTAAGGAGCATCTATATAAAAACAGGAGAAGGAAAGAATAAATAAAAAAGACGCAAGAACAACCGAAGATAATCTTCAATCATTCCCACGTCTCTTAAAATAAGACTTCCAATGTTGCAAGTCATTGGGGTACTTAAGTATTTATTTATTCTAATTGTATTATAACATATAGAATATTTATTGCAATAATTTTCTTCTCGAACTACAAGTTTTGACAGGTTCTACTCGTTAACAAAAGTTAGCTTTTTCTTCGTACGAATTTCGTACGATATAAACTACAGCTCAATTTTGAGCACTCCTATTTTCAATCATACCAAAATGTATAGGATTAACAAAAAATAACTTCTTTTTAGGGCCTCCAAAATCTCCAAACGTAATCAAATGTTAGCTTTTAACCTTAACAATTCTTAACATCTAACCTTGACAATTATCAACATTTAACCTTAGCATTTCTTATCCTATACCTTAGGTTTTCTTAGTATGAAATGTACGGTTTTGTCAGGTTGCAACGCTCCATAAACGTTCCGATAAAAGTATGCAACGTTCCGAACGTTTTGTGTGCAACGTTCGCTTAGTACGACATTGTACAACATTAGCATTTACAAGGAATTATCAGGTATTCGTCGGTTTTGCAAAGGCTATTTGAGTTTGATTTATTTGTTTTGTAAAATGAATTGTTTTGTTTTGCAAACTAGTATTTACAAGTATTCGTTTGGTTTTGTAAATGTTGTACATCTATTCGTCGTTTTGTAAAATCAAGGGTAGGATATTACTATTTCAGCTCTATATATGCCTTTTTAAATCCGTCGTGTTCCATCTTTGCAACCTTAATCCTCTTTACTGGTTGCAGCCGTTTTACTATTTCACGGAGCTCCTGATCTTCCTTAAACGATACTTTAATCTTAGCAACTATTTTAATCCACTTCCTTCCGGATCTTTGGCTGATAAATACTACCACAGCTATATAGGTGCCGGCCACATTCTGGGCAGTGCTGCTTGTCTTGAGAATGGTATGTATTACAGCGAAGGCATTTCTTTGTTTCTGTAAAATAAACTGATTTATTCATATGACACCTTCTTTCTCCTGGCTCTTTCAGCTCTAATCCCTTGAATATAACCATATGCAAAGGGATTATAATCTGTAAAATATCCGATATTATGGACCTGGTCAACCCGTCTAAAAGCTTTAAGCATATCGAGGTTCGCTTACGACACGTTCAAGCAAATCTGCAGTTTCTTTAATTAATTCTTTAGCTTTTACTCTTATAGAAGCTCTATCCATATTATCAGGGTCCAAATATGCAATGGCTGTAAGTTCATACAGATTATAGTCTTTATTATCTCGGTTAAGAACAACTGTATCTGCTTCCTGATCGTAAAATAATGTTAGTGACTCTATCGGATCACCATTAAATTGCTTTACAAACATTTCTTTTGTTTCCTGGGATAAATCTTCAATACTGCAGGATTTGATTCTTAATTCCTCGTTTACTGTAATATAACTCATATTCCTCTCCTTTTCTCTTGCGCCGGAGCTTCACCAATGTTATATTTATGGTGTAACCGGCTTAATTAAGTCGTTGACGGTTTACTCTGGCCTTTATCGGTGTTCGCTGCACCGGTAAGGGCTATTTTCTTATTCCTCATGAACAGAAGCCACGACATTAAGAAATGTACGATTCTGAAATGTTCCTGTCCTGATCTACAGTAAAACCATACTCTTCTATAAACTCTGCAATGGCCTTTCTAGTTTTTAACCAGTTGTCAAAATCGCATCCCTTTTCTGATATTATCATTTTTTATTTTCCTTTCTTATCTCAATTTTCACATTACAAGGGGCAAAAAGAGCACTTTTTTTTTACTCCATGTACATAAGTGTATATATGTTTTATATATATATTTGAACTTAGAAAAATCTGCCCTTTTTGCCCCTAATTATCAAAAATAGAATTTTGAGCGTTTTCAAAGTCTGTATCTTTACATATAAGTCCCTTAAAATACCTGATTCCATTAACTTTACATTCTGCATAACCTTTATTTCTCAGGTTCTTATAAAATCCATTTGACGTAATAGGAGAACGTCCATTTTCAAGGCAATAATCTTCATACCACTTATATAATTTCGTTCTGTCTGTTTTTCCTGTGGCGGATATCTCCAATTCGTCAATAATAAAAGCTTGTACCCCATCAGATGCTTTGTACAGTTCGAGGATAGCATCTTTACTGCCTTGGCTCTCCGTTATACTTCCCCTCTTATACATCTCATGTACTGCATTTACTACAATGCTAATGAATATATGTATCTCTTCATTCAATCTCTGTTCCAGATTCTTAATCTCATGGCATCTTTTATTGATATTGATAATAAGAAACCGCCTATAATATGCATTGGTTTTATCATCAAGGCTAATCGGAATTTCATTGGCTGAGAATAAGAGCTTCGCATAATTGTTAAAAAAGAATACTGCACCACCTTTATATTCCCCCTTTATTCTATCCTCTCCGGTTATTTTTTTGATTATATCCACCTGTTCCATTGCTTTACTTGGAATATCCGCACATGAATTAAGGATCTTCCCGAATAAATTAGTAGCATCAAATCGTTGGTTTAAGTCCTGTAAAGAAAGGTTGCTTATGTTTTCTTTACCAATTACATTATTCACAAGTCTAACAATTGTTGACTTTCCAGTTCCACCAACCCCATTAATTACAAGAAATTTTTGCAATCCAGTATCAGTAGTCATACAATATCCTATGAATTCAAGAAACATTTTTCTATCGTCTTCATCCGGCATTATTCCATTCAGGAACTCTACAACAACAGATTCTTTTTCACTAACCTGGTTATAGTCAAATGGAATTTGATTTATGGAAAGGTATTTAGGATTATGCTTATGAAGTACCATTTCTAATGTATCAAGCATTCCATTCTTAAAATTAATCCAATGACGTGGATGCCTGTTAATATCATCTATATCAGTCATAAGCTTGTGATTAGAAAGGATTAAATTGTACACCCTATTCACTCTTGTAATAGTGATTACTTCTTGTATAATCATTGATTTAATAAGATACCTCAGTATATTTCCGTCTGTGTCTTTCTTATATAGACCATTCTTATAAATATAAGGTTTTCCAGCTATTATAATAATGTTCTCGTGCTCAATGATATAGTTAGCAATTTTATCATCAATGATATCATACGGCCCATTTTTACCAATCTTGTGGAAGTCCAGCAAATTGATAGTCCCTTCCTTCTGTTCCATTCTTTTTACCCACCACCTTTCTATTTTGTATTTTCCTTATTTTTTGCTCCCACTCCATATTGAGCTTCTCCTGGTACCAACTAGCCACACCCTTTCTGATCTTGTCATCCTCTGCCTTCCACCTTGTAAACCAATTGTTATAAGCTTGTACCATATCTTTCCGACCAAGGCTTATTAATTTTCTTGAAACAGATTCAAGGAATGGCCTATCGTATACAGAATACCCATATATCTTTTTAAAGAAATCATCATCAAATACAGTCGTCTCATTAATACTCTGATAAAATGACTGCTTGTCCATTTAATCACCATTCAAAAAGGTAACAAACTTATCCAGGTTAATTAGGTACTTACAACCTGTTTTTACAAATACTATCTGATTTGTAAGGCACAAACTTCTAATATAGCTATATGATACACCTGTTAGCTCTGAAGCTTTATTTATACTAACCATTCGAGGGATTTTAACACCTGTTTCTGTTGTCATCGTTCATACTCCTTTCCTATGCCGTCATCCCGATATTTACTGCATTACTTAATTGAATAGCTTTTTCTTTGCAGTCCTGGTAAATATCATGATATTTTCTATCTGCATCCATACCGGACCGAATAATCTGTTTAAAGATATTCTCCACCAGAATCAAATAGTTAAGCTGCATGGTGGTAGCATCTTTAATGCTCCTTATACCAACAGTCTTATTAGCAAGTCTGGTATAATTGCCGTAAATCTTATTATAGTTGGTGCTGCCCCTGGACTTAGCATACTCAACCAATTCTTTAAGTGTATCTGTTTCGGCCAGTCGCACCGTTTTACCTTGCTGCCGGAAGAATTTCCACTCACTTGATTGCTGTTCAAGGAGTAACCGGCGCATTGCGTAAAATTGCCTAACAAGTTCTTTTTTGAACTGAACAACGATGGGATTGTTACGTAGCAGAGTCATAAGAAATGCAGCCTGCTCTTCATTTAGAAGATAATACTGCTCTGGCATACCGCCTGTACTTTCTCGGTTTAAAACCGATATAGTCCCCAATTCTATGAAGTCATTTCTGTAATCATTAATTAACTCTTTTATACTAATATGCTTATTTTGCGTTCCCTCTGCAATTATCCAACTGTCAGTAAAAACTTCTTTCCCTTTCAGGGTAACTAAATCGTTCAATAAAACTCCTTTCTGTTCTATTATTAGAACTGTTTGAATTTCTTAGACATCTTTATTACTATTTTATACTACATATTACTTGCAGCAGTAATAGGGGCTGTTAAATATTTTCCCCCAACTGTCTTCTTTTCTGTTGCGCCGGTGCAACGGTTAATCTTCGATTAGCTCTGCCAATGGCTTTTGAAGTGCTCTAGCTATCTTTCCTGCCACATCAGGTCTGCAAGTCTTACCGGCTTTGATTGCAGAAATAGTGTTACGTGATACACCACTTTTCTCGGCCAGCTCCTGAATTGACATCTGCTGTTCTCCGATTGCAATCAATAATTTGGTTACATTTAGCTTCAATCGCTCTCCTCCTTCCCATATTAGAGATATATTATATTTTTTGTTGCAATTTTGGGACACAATCATAATAACATTTTATTATTTACATGTCAACTCATTTATGATATATTTTTATCTTTTTGTTGCATTTTTGAAACGATTAGTATATACTCATTTTGAAAGGAGCGTGAAAACAATGCCAGATAAGCATGACATGATCGCTGATAGGCTAAAGAAGCGGCGTACTGAACTTAAGCTAAGTTTACAGGATGTTGCTGATTCAACTGGTTTAAGCAAATCTACGTTGCAGAGATACGAAATGGGACATACAGACAAAATACCACTCGATAAATTAGAGTCCCTATCTAATGCTCTAAAAGTAACCCCCATGTATTTAATGGGTTGGGAAAGTAAGGACCTTCCATATTCGTATTTCAAAAGCATATTAGAATTAGTAACTGAACTAGGGTATAAGATAGAATATAGCGAATCTAATGAAGCATATGCAGTAACCTTAGATGATGGAACCTGGTTTCTCTTATGGGGATCAGATCTGAAGGATTTAAAAGACTCTGTGGCATCTTTTACTAAATTTAAAATGACGGAGATAATTAATAATGCCAAACAGGCTATGCGCCCTTTTGAAGAAGAAGACAAAAAATAAAAACAGCCCCCAGGTGCTACCAACACCCAAGAGCTGCTTTAATAAATGACACATATAAACCCATAAGGCTGATAGAATCACCCTAGACAAGTGAATTATATCATAAAGCCTTATAAAAGAAAAGGAGAATGATACGATGAAATCAAGAAGAGTAGACACAGGAATTATACAGCGTGGGTCCACATACAGGTTTACTGTATGCATCGGCTATGATGTAGTAGGGAAGCAGATCAGAAAGACAACGACGTTCACACCCCCGGAAGGAATGACAGAAAAAAAAGCAGACAAACTGGCCAAAGAAGAGTATATCAACTTCCGGAACCGGTGCAAGGGACTATCCTCATTTAATGAAAACATGCGATTTAAGGAGCTGACAGAACAATATTTTAAAGTATTTGCCCCTAATAAGCTAAAACCTATTACTGCCTATAATTATGACAAAATGGTAAGCTACCACTTCATGTCATACTTCGGTAATATGAAGCTTAAAGATATTTCTACGGGAATGCTTACAGATTTCTTTAATTCACATAAGACGACGGATAAAACCGGAGCAGAATATCCACTGGCTCCCTCAACTGCCAAGAAGTTATACACAATCTTGCAGAGTATATTCACATTCGCAGTAAATCAGAATTATATAAAAGAAACACCGGCTAAGGGAGTAATTCTCCCTGGTAAGGATGTAACTAAAGAGGAAAAGCGAAAATACCTTACTGAATCTGAATTATCAAGGTTCCTAGACATGCTCGACGGCTATTCAGATTTTAATGCCATGCTTAAGCTGCTTCTCTATACTGGCATGCGATCAGGTGAACTCCTGGGACTTAAATGGGAAGATATAGACTTCAATTCTAAAACAATTTACATCAGGCACACTCTGTCAGATGTTGGGGGTAAGCATTTTTTAACTACTCCCAAAACTAAGCATAGCAAACGATACATTGTCATGAGCAGCACTGTTGAAGATCTTCTAAAAGAACACCGAAAGCACCAATTAGAATTGCAAATGGCTATTAAAGACTTCGCACACCCTGAAATGGTGTTTACCTCAGCCCTTGGAAATTACAAGGACAGGGGCAGCCTTAACACATCATTTAGAAGATTCTTCAAAGGTACCGAATTTGACTTTCTAACACTTCATTCCCTGCGGCACTGTAATGCCACACTATTATTAAACAGTGGTGTTGATATAAAAGTAGTATCTGACCACCTAGGCCATTCTGATATTTCAGTTACTGCAGACATATATGCGGATGTATTGGCTTCTACCAGGAGAAAGACAGCAGAGGTAATTGATTTCAAGTTGGCCTAGTAAGACTGTAGCCATAGAGGCAGATTATTATTTCAATAAACACCAAATAAACACCAAAAGCATATTTCTAAGCATTAAAAAAGCCTTGAAACACTGTGATTTCAAGGCTTTCATTATTATTCTTATTATCTCTTTGAGAACTGAGGAGCACGACGAGCTGCTTTTAAGCCGTACTTCTTTCTTTCCTTCATTCTTGGATCTCTTGTTAAGAATCCAGCTTTCT
>JAQSYR010000098.1 GCA_029256035.1 Anaerocolumna sp.
ATCAGGTCAATATCGCCAGGGTAATCAGACATCTGGAGATGGCCAGTCACGTTATCCTAGAACAAATCAAAATACTGGGGCACAAGGCGGCAGACCATATAATAATTCAAACCAACAGGGCAGACCAAATCAATCAGGCGGTTATAATAACCAAAACAGATCCCCACGACCTGATGGAGGTGGATATCAAAACAGAAGTTATGGTGGCCAAAATGGTGGAATGTTTAATAAAGATGAAGGTGAAGATAACAAGAAGGGTAACTTCCGCAGTGCTTCTAAAACAGCAAAACCTAAAAGTTTAGATGCACCAATCGGTATGTCTAGAAGTGACTCTGTTACGAATAGAAATAGCAGAGTTAATAAAAATACTAAAAACAACTACAATAGAAAAGATATCGATAAAGATATCATGGATGAAGAAATCAAAAAACCGAAAAAAGGTCAGTTTATTATGCCAAAACCGATTCCGGTTCAGGATAATAAAGATGATGAAGTAAAGACAATTATAATTCCAGAAATTTTAACAATTAAAGAGTTGGCAGATAAAATGAAAATGACTGCTTCAACTTTAGTTAAGAAATTATTTTTAGCTGGTAAAATGGTTTCCATTAATTCTGAAATTACCTTTGAAGAAGCAGAAGAAATTGCAATTGAATATGAAATTATTGCAGAGCTGGAACAAAAAGTAGATGTGATTGAAGAACTTCTTAAGGAAGATGATGAGGATCCCACAACATTTGAAAAGAGACCACCCGTTGTTTGTGTTATGGGGCATGTTGATCATGGTAAAACTTCATTACTAGATGCAATTCGTGAAACCCACGTAACATCTCATGAGGCAGGTGGAATTACACAGCATATAGGTGCTTATGTGGTTGACATTAACGATGAAAAAATCACTTTCCTTGATACACCTGGACATGAAGCATTTACATCCATGCGTATGAGAGGTGCACAATCCACAGATATCGCAATCCTTGTAGTAGCTGCTGATGATGGTGTAATGCCTCAAACAGTAGAAGCTATAAGCCATGCAAAGGCTGCTGGTATACAAATCATTGTGGCAATCAATAAAATTGACAAAGCCAGTGCTAACATTGAAAGAGTAAAACAGGAATTAACAGAGTATGAATTAGTAGCAGAAGATTGGGGTGGCGATACAGTATTTGTACCAGTATCAGCTCATACAAAAGAAGGAATTGATCAATTACTTGAAATGATCCTTTTAACAGCTGAAATGCTTGAACTTAAAGCAAATCCAAATAGAAATGCCAGAGGTATTGTAATTGAAGCTGAATTAGATAAAGGAAGAGGTCCTGTTGCTACCATTCTTGTTCAAAAGGGTACTCTGCATGTGGGTGATTCCATTGCCATTGGTTCCGCATACGGTAAAGTTAGAGCAATGATGGATGACCAGGGAAGAAGAGTAAATGAAGCAACTCCTTCTACACCAGTAGAAATACTTGGCCTTCATGATGTACCAGATGCTGGTGAAATATTTATGGCAACAGATAACGAAAAAGAGGCTAGAGCAATTTCTGAAGCTTATGTTTCTCAAGGAAGAGAAAAACTACTTGCAGATACAAAAGCAAAATTATCTTTAGATGGGTTATTCTCTCAGATAAAGGCCGGTAACATTAAAGAATTAAACATTATTGTTAAAGCTGACGTTCAAGGTTCAGTGGAAGCTGTAAAACAAAGTTTATTAAAATTAACCAACGATGAAGTTGCTGTTCGTATAATTCATGGTGGTGTAGGTGCAATTAATGAATCTGATGTTACACTTGCAAGTGCTTCCAATGCTATTATTATAGGATTTAATGTTCGTCCTGATAATACAGCAAAGGATACAGCAGATAGAGAAAAAGTAGATGTTAGATTGTATCGCGTCATCTATAATGCCATCGAAGATGTGGAAGCGGCTATGAAGGGAATGCTAGACCCTACATTCGAAGAAAAAGTTATTGGTCATGCAGAAATCAGACAGATATTTAAGGCTTCCGGTTTAGGTACTATTGCTGGATCTTATGTTCTGGATGGTAAGATAACAAGAGGTTGTTCCGCCAGAGTGCTTCGAGATGGTGTTGTAGTATTTGATGGAGCATTAGCTTCTGTTAAGAGATTTAAAGACGATGTGAAAGAAGTAGCATCTGGATATGAATGTGGTCTTGTATTTGAAAAATTTAATGATGTTAAAGAATTTGACCAGGTAGAACTTTATATTATGCAGGAAATACCTAGATAATTTAATTGTTATAAGGCATTGGTGAGTGTGAAACTTAAAGTTTCACACCACTAATTGACATACGTAATTTACGTAGATTGGAGCCAAATATGAGAAAAAACAGTATTAAAAATACCAGAATTAACGGAGAAGTTCAGAGAGAATTAAGTAATCTTATAAATCGTGAGATTAAAGATCCAAGAATTAATCGTATGACATCCGTTGTGGCGGTAGAAGTGGCACCTGATTTAAAACATGCAAAAGTTTATATCAGTGTACTAGGTGATGAAGAATCTAGAAAATCTACTATAGCAGGGCTAAAAAGCGCTGCACCTTTTATGAGAAGCCAGTTGGCAAAAACTATTAATCTTCGCAATACACCGGAATTGGACTTTGTTTTAGACCAATCCATTGAATATGGTGTAAATATGTCCAAACTTATTGACAGTCTTAATAGCAGTAGTGAAGGAAAAAACCAAGAATAACACTATTTTTATGTTAGAGAACAAAAGAGGAAGAATACTTTTCCCTGGGTGGGTGTATAAAAGAAGGTTGGGTTGTATGGAAAAAATTTTATATGAAATCAAAGACGCAAAATCAATTGGAATTTCAGGTCATATCAGACCAGATGGAGACTGCATCGGATCCTGTATGGCCTTGTATTTTTATTTAAAGCAGAATTTAAGTAAAGATGTGGTAATAGATATTTATTTAGAGCCCATACCAAAGGAATATAAACTTTGGGAAGAAACAACATTGATTAAACAGGAAAATGATCAGAAAATAGTTTATGATTTATTTATTTCCCTGGATAATGGAAGTTTAGAGCGACTAGGGTTTTCAAAAGTGTTTTTTGAAACTGCGAAACGAACCATGGATATCGATCACCATATTAGTAATAATAGATTTGCAGATGTCAATCATATCATAGACACTTCAAGTTCAACCTGTGAAGTTTTGTTTGATTTATTTGAAGAAGATAAAATTGATAAAAAAACTGCAGAAGCGCTTTACCTTGGAATTGTTCATGATACAGGAGTATTTAAACATTCCAATACTTCTTCAAAAACTATGAAAATAGCAGGAAAATTAATAGAAAAAGAAATTCCATTTTCTAAAATAATAGATGAAACATTTTTTCAAAAAACTTATGTTCAGAATCAGATTTTAGGCAGATGTTTATTAGAAAGTTATTTAGTACTGGAAGGAAAATGTATTATCTCTGCTGTAAGTCAGAAAACATTGGAGTTTTATCATGCAGTTCCTTCTGATTTGGATGGAATTATCGACCAGCTCAGGGTTACAGATGGGGTTGAAGTTGCAGTATTAATTCACGAAACTGGCTTTCATCAATATAAAGTAAGTATGCGTGCCAATGGTGATATAGATGTAAGAAAAATTGCAGAAAATTTTGGCGGCGGTGGGCATATAAAAGCAGCCGGCTGTACCTTAAAAGGTACGCTACATGATGCTATTAATAATCTTATTTTTTATATTGATCATCAATTATCCTATAGGAGATAAAATCTTGATTAATGGTATTATAAATGTTTATAAAGAAAAAGGATATACCTCTCATGATGTAGTAGCTAAACTGAGGGGTATATTAAAACAAAAAAAAATCGGACATACAGGTACCTTAGATCCAGATGCCGAAGGAGTTTTACCTGTATGTCTTGGTAATGGTACGAAATTATGCGATATGCTGACAGATAAAAGTAAAACCTATGAAGCAGTTTTACTTTTAGGAAGAGTTACGGATACACAAGATATCACAGGGGTTACCTTAAGATCTGGTGAGGTTCACGTAAGTAAAGAAGAAATTGAAGAGGTAATACTAAGCTTTGTTGGTGAATATGATCAATTACCGCCCATGTATTCTGCCATTAAAATTGGTGGAAAGCGCTTATATGAATTAGCAAGAGAAGGCAAGGAAATTGAGCGTGAAACAAGAAAAGTATGGATACATAATATCCAAATTTTAAATTTTGACCAAGAAAATTATGAAGTTAAAATGCTAGTTGATTGTTCCAAAGGAACCTATATAAGAACCTTATGTCATGATATTGGTGAAAAGCTTTCTTGTGGAGGTTGTATGAAAAGTCTAATAAGGATTAGAGTTGGACAATTTGACAGAAGCAACAGTTTAACATTAGAGAATATAAGAGAAAAATTGGAACAAGGCCAGTTACAGGAATATATTATTCCTGTTGATACTATGTTCCCTGAAGATACAAAAGTTACAGTATCCGAAGAAAATAGTAAGTATTTGTATAATGGGAATATCATTGAAAAGAAACAACTAACAGACCCTTTCCTATCTGAATGTACAAATCAGGTAAGAGTTTATGACTGGCAAGGGGTATTTGTCGGAATTTATCAGTATGACACAGTAACAAAAGCGTTTAAACCTTTTAAAATGTTTTTGTAACTACAAAGGAGTAATAGGCATGGATTATATTGCAGAAACAACTAACTTTAAACTTCATAATTCAGTCGTAACACTTGGCAAATTTGATGGTATACATAGAGGGCATCAACTCTTGCTAAATAAAGTACTAGAGCAGAAAAAGATTGGTTTACAATCTGTTATGTTTACTTTTGCATATCATCCAAGCAATCTGTTTTCCGATAAAGAAATTGAACAGATTTATACAGAAGAAGAAAAAAAGTATTTATTGGAGAAAAGCGGGCTGGATGTTCTCATTTCCTATCCTTTTACGGAAGAAACGGCTTCCATGGAGCCAGAAGATTTTATTAAGAAGGTATTAATTGATAAAGTAGATGCTAAAATGATTGTAGTTGGAACAGATTTTCGATTTGGACATAAAAGAAGAGGTGATGTTTCATTACTTCAGAAGATGTCAGAGCAATGGGGTTATGAACTAATTGTTTTTGATAAAATGAAATTAGATGACCGGGTAGTAAGCAGTTCCTATATTCGCAGTGAAATTGCCCAGGGTAATATGGAACATGTAAACGAATTATTAGGCTCACCATTTACTGTAATAGGAGAGGTTTTGCATGGACGAAAAATAGGAAGAACCCTTGGTTTCCCAACAACAAATCTTATCACCCCTTCCAATAAGCTTTTACCACCTAATGGCGTATATGTTTCTCATACAATTATTAATGGAATAAAGCATCCTGGAGTTACCAATATTGGTTATAATCCCACCGTTGGTGA
>JAQSYR010000099.1 GCA_029256035.1 Anaerocolumna sp.
TTATTTCACACAACCGATTAATTCTTGAATATCATTGATGTTATATTTTCTCATGTAATCTTTAATTTCATTTAATATATCCATAGTAGCTGTAGGATTGATAAAATTTGCAGTTCCAACTGCCACAGTGGTTGCACCGGCCATTATAAATTCTAAAGCATCTTCTCCCGTCATAATTCCACCCATTCCGATAATTGGAATATTAACTGCATTTGCCACTTGATATACCATTCGTACTGCTACTGGTTTTACAGCAGGTCCTGATAATCCACCGGTTTTATTGGCTAAAACAAAACCACGTTTATGAACATCTATCTTCATCCCGGTAATTGTATTAATTAGGGATAGTGCATCTGCCCCACCTGCTTCTGCCGCTCTTGCCATTTCCGTAATATCTGTCACATTAGGACTTAACTTCATAATAATCGGCTGTTTTGCATATTTTTTTATTTCCTTTGTGATTGCTTCTACTGAGGTACAATTTTGCCCAAATGCGATTCCGCCTTCTTTTACATTTGGGCAGGAAATATTAATTTCAAGCATATCAACCTGAGCATTTGCTAAGCGTTCCACAACCTTACAGTAATCTTCAGTTGTTTTTCCAACAACATTTACAATAATATTGGTATCAAATTGCTTTAAGAAAGGGTAATCTCTTTCCAAAAATACATCGACTCCAGGATTTTGCAATCCAATGGCATTAAGCATACCGCTGCTGGTTTCTGCAATTCTTGGTGTGGGATTTCCTTCCCAAGGGATGGCTGCAACTCCCTTTGTCGTAACAGCTCCAAGATTACTTAAATCAAGGAATTCACTGTACTCCAACCCAGAACCAAAGGTACCGGAAGCCGTAGTAATAGGGTTCTTCCACTCTACGCCTGCAATCTTTACTTTTGTATTCATGGTATCCCCCCTCTATAGTTCTATTTCATCTGCATAAAATACTGGTCCATCTTTGCAGATTCTTTTATTATTCACGTTGGAATGATGATCTTTTTCTTTAGTTTTACATACACAGGCCAGACATGCACCAATTCCGCAAGCCATTCTCTCTTCCATGGATAGCTGTGCCGGAATCCCATGCTCTGTAGCATATGCTTTCACACCCCGAAGCATAGGCGTTGGTCCACAAGCATAAATTAGATCTGCCTCTAAACCATTTGCTTTGATTGCATCAATAACATTACCCTTGGTACCAGTACTGCCATCTTCTGTAGATATATATACCTGGCCAAGATATTTAAATTCCTGGTCTAAAAAAGTTACGTCCCGGTATCCTAAAACAATTGTTTTCTCACATTGGAGTTGCTTTGCCAATTCTAACATAGGTGGAATTCCTATTCCTCCTCCAATTAGTATGGCTTTTTTACCTTCCAGCGTAAATCCGTTACCTAAAGGTCCCATTACTTCTATTTTATCTGTTGCTTTATAATGAGAAATTTCTTCCGTACCTTTTCCAGCAACTCGGTATACCAATCGCAAGGTGCTTTCCTTCTTATTTATTTCGCAGATACTGATTGGTCTTGGGAGTAATCTGTCTCCACTTTTACAATATAATGATAAAAATTGCCCCGGTTTAGAGGCGGATACGATTTCTTCATCTTTTATCCACATACTAAAGATATCAGCGTTAAGTTTATCAACCGATATAATTGTTACCGACTTTTTAAAGGTAGCTGTCATGGCTTCATCTCCTATGATTGGTAAGGCTTTGTATTCACAAAGTAGTTTCGCTTTAAATCCTAATTATTATATACGATATACCTTTGATACACAAGTGCGTTACGAATATTTCTTTAAAATCACTTTTTGCCCTTTTGGTGTCATTAAAAACAGGAAAATCAACCAGCCAATTCCAGAAAGCAGAAAGCCAGAATTTAAATATGGTGTTTTATATATAAGGTGTATCTCATGATTTCCATCCTGTATAGGTAGTGCCATAAACATAATATTTGCTTTTAAAAGTTCTGTTTCTTCACCGTCTACGAAAGCTGTCCACCCTTTGCAATAAGGTATTGATAGAAAAAGGATTTTGTTCTCTGTAAGGTTTATGGTTCCACTGATTTCATTTTGTGTGGTAACGACATTTTCAAGAACATTTTCTTGTAATGCTGTGACTTTTTCTTCATATCCCTCCAAAGGCATACAGTAGGCACTAATATTCTCCAGATTAAACTTACCAGTATCATAAAATGTTATGTCGCAATAACTCATAGCTTCTTTGCTTGCCCCAAGATGAATCAAAAAATCATCCTTACCAAAGTAGGCGTTGTTTCTCTTGGCTCTGACATTAAACTTTTTAGTCGCACCCTTATCTCCTTTTGCTTTTAGATTAATGCTATAATATTTTGTATTGTTAATATGAAAGTTTTCCATTCTTATATAAGTTTCGGCATTCTCTATTCCTGTAAAATAAACTCTTAATTTTGTATCCTTTTTCGTAACCTTAAGTACCTCTCCATCATAAGTCATACCCTCTCCAAGTTCCAGCACTGTATTTAATTCTACGGTTTTTAAATTTAGATCCATAGCATCTATTTTCAAAGTATTTATTCCAATATCTTTTTCTTCTTTATCATTTATTTCTTTATCATTGATGATAGCGCTGCGACTTAGAACCACTGCTTCTAACATAGTTACTTGCTTTTCCACCGCAGATAATGATTCATAAGTTTCTTCTGAAATAGTTTGACTATAGGTATACCCAATAGGTAGCGCATATTGATTCTCGTATAAATAATATTTCTTATGGTCTTTTTCTTCTTCCAGAATCAATTTATATCCATAAGGAACCGCTTTTTTACTACTTGATACCACATATTTTACGCTAGCAAGGGTCCCAAGGACTGTTCTTTGGTCTAAATCATCAAATCGAAAAGCTGTACGATGATTTAATACTTCCAATCCATTTAAATAATCGGTAACAGTTCCATCGGTTACACTATAGTAACTTGCTACATCATTGTATCCAACGGTTAATGCTTCGTTATATTTACTATCTCCATAAGTTTCAATTCTGTAAAAGGAGTTATCTTGAATTTTTGAAATCAAACTTACAGCTGATTTTTCAATGGTATTCTGAACTTGCCCTGCTTTAACGAATTCACTCACATAATCTCCATAACTGCTGTGATAGGTAAGAAATCCATTGGCAATAAGATTACTGCATACTACTATTGTGATTGTTGTTTTTGCAATTTTTACACGCCAAGGGGATGCTTCAGACTTTCTATTTTGAAAATAAAAAAATGTAAGAAGCGTCATCAAGAGAAAAACCGTTACAATCCAAATATACATATTGGGTTTAATTAATCCTAATCCGATGTAAATGAGAGTTCCTAAAATCAGCAAAACTTTATCTATCTTGTTAAGCCGAAACATATCTTCATAAGTTGTGGTTACTATTAGGGCCATAAAGAAACTATATCCAAACACCCATCGATTAGATACATAGGACATACCATTTAAACAATATCCAGCTGCAGGTATCATAAGTAAAATAGTCATAACAATAAATGCAATTCTTAAGTCCAGATACTTTTTATAGCGAAATATCAGCATAATTCCTACAGCGACAATGGCTGCATAAGTAAGCTGTGTCCAATATCCGCTGTATACATTGGGTGCTAAAAAAGAGTTTACCATGGTTACATAATAAGCTTTCGGGTAATGATACAGATTTACGTCATAACCACTATCAAATCTTCCATTTAGGCAAAACCCAGCTATCATAGGCAGGAGCAAAAAAGAAGCCATAAGTATTCCAATACTATAAAAGCAGGCAGATCGCAATGCTAGCTTTCCAAACTCTTTCCATTTACCATCAGCAGATTTATAACAGGTAAAATATCGAATGGTACCATATAAAATTCCGATAAAAGTCATCATATATAAAAAGTAAAAATTACTGATTCCACCAATAAATACAATAATAATAAATAAGTATGGTTTCTTTTTTTGTAATATTTGTTCTGCTCCCAAAATTAATAAAGGAAGGTAGATCATTGGATTAATAAAAAAGGGATGTCTGGTACCTGCAAATAATAAAAATCCACAGAACACATAGATTAGGCTCCCCAATACGGTTTGAAATCTCTTAAATTGTCTGCCTAAACAGTAGCAAATATAAGTTACTCCTGCCAGATAATAACGAAGTAGTATTAGAAACTTATACATTCCCTCCATATCTTCTGGTTTAGCAAAATAGGTAAGCAGTGTAATAGGGTCTCCTATCCCATAGTAATTTAAGGTAGTCAGTGTATCAAAGCCTAAACCAATCTTAAAATCAACTAATGGAAACCCTTTCCCCTGAACCATTCCCCGCAACAACTCCCCATAATACTGAAGAACTGGATAATGTTGACTAATTCCATCAATCTCCCAGATAAAGGATCTGCCACTGGAGGTAAATGGGTAAAATATAATAAATTGAAGAATTAAAAATGCTATGGTGTAAGGTAATATATAAGTAATACTATATTTAAAAACTTTGATACTTGTTGAATGCTGTCTTAGTTTGCTTATCATTCTTGTCTGCTCCTACATATCCTTGTCTGCTCCTGCATATCCTTGTCTGCTTCTTCATATCCTTTTTATACATTTCTTTTGCAATTTTTTATACTATTATGAATTCATGAAATCATATCCATGTTATTATGTCCTTTATTTACAATCCTTATCATAATCAGCGAATCAAAGGAACACTTTACATAAATCATACATTTATACAAAAATAATCAGCCAATCACCTCATAATTTTATTAGACACTCCAAATAATATATGTTATAATTCTCCTCATGGAATAAATTACATTAATGAAAGGATGTACAACATGGCAACGAATAATCCAATAGTAACAATTGAAATGGGAAATGGCGGAATCATTAAGGTCGAATTATACCCGGATGTTGCTCCAAACACAGTGAAAAACTTTATTTCTTTAGTTAATAAGAAATATTACGACGGACTTATTTTTCACAGAGTAATTCGTGGTTTTATGATACAGGGCGGATGCCCAGAAGGCTCCGGAATGGGTGGTCCTGGCTACTCAATAAAAGGAGAATTTTCTTACAATCATTTTGAAAATAACTTAAAGCATACCGCTGGAGTTATTTCCATGGCAAGATCTCAGATGCCTAATTCTGCAGGTTCCCAATTCTTTATAATGCATAAAGATTCACCCCATCTTGATGGTTCTTATGCAGCGTTTGGTAAGGTTACAGAAGGAATGGATGTAGTGAATGGAATTGCAGATGTTAAAACGGATTATTCCGACAAACCTTTAGAACCACAAGTGATGAAAACTGTTACTGTTGAATTATTTGGTGAAACCTACGACGAACCTGATTAAAGTTAAATAAGATGACTAAAGTACAAGTAAATTGAAGGGAAAGGCAAGTCCAGATGAATATATATGCGTAGTTATTCACCTTTATATATGAAGTTAGACTTTTGACACCCAAATCATTTTATAATTAATAATAGGAGGTTTATATGATTGCTGATAGAATTCAACATTTGAAAGCTCTGATGGCGGAACATCACATGGATGCTTATATTATTCCTACTTCTGATTTTCACGAATCCGAGAAAATTTATGTCCGGATTCACTGGTTCTGCTGGTACCTTAGTAGTAACCTTAGAGGAAGCTGGTTTATGGACTGATGGAAGATACTTTATTCAGGCTGCAAGACAGTTAGAAGGAAGTGGAATCACTCTATACAAAATGGGTGAAGAGGGAATTCCTACAATTGCAGAATTTTTATGTGATAAACTAAAAGAAAATTGCACCCTTGGTTTTGATGGCAGAGTAATTAACACAAAATTTGGTCAAAACCTGATGGATAAGTTGGGATGTAAAAAAATTAAAGTTGTTTACGATAAAGATTTAGTAGCTATGATATGGACGGAGCGTCCAACCCTTTCCTCTGATACTGCATTATACTCCGGTTGTTCTGTCTTACGCAGTTATTACCTTGGAAAAGGCTTATTTATTTATTGACGAAGCTAAATTAAATACAGAGATTAAGTCTGAACTAACCTCCAACGGAGTTATTTTAAAACCCTACGAGGAAATTTATGAATTTGTTAAGACAATTTCTAAAGAAGAAGATATCTTATTAGATTCTAATAAAGTTAATTACTCCATTTATCATAATCTTGGAGATGTTAAAATTATTGATTCCACCAATCCATCTATACTTATGAAAGCAACTAAGAATCCAGTAGAAATAGAGAATCTTAGAAAAGCACATATCAAAGATGGCGTTGCAGTAACAAAATTCATGTACTGGGTTAAAAATAATGTTGGTAAAATTCCTATGACTGAAATCAGTGCCAGCGATTACCTGGAAAACTGCAGAAAGGCACAGAATGGCTATCTTGATTTAAGCTTTGAAACCATATGTGCATATCAAGCTAATGCGGCAATGATGCACTATAGCGCTACAGAGGACAATAATGCAGAGTTAAAGCCGGAAGGATTACTTTTGGTTGACTCCGGCGGTCACTATTATGAAGGATCTACTGACATTACAAGAACCATCGCTTTAGGCCATGTAAATGAAGAACAAAAGATGCATTTTACTGCAGTTCTTCGTAGTATGTTAAACCTTTCCAATGCAAAATTCCTGTACGGCTGCATTGGATTAAACCTTGATATACTGGCTCGTGGTCCTATTTGGGATATGAACCTTGACTATAAATGCGGAACCGGTCATGGAATTGGATATCTTCTTAATGTTCATGAAGCACCTAATGGTTTCCGTTGGAAAAAAGTGCCCGAACGCGATGACAGCAGTGTTCTTGAAGAAGGTATGGTTACCACCAATGAACCTGGAATCTACGTGGAAGGCAGTCACGGAATCCGTACGGAAAATGAGATTGTTTGTCAAAAAGGGGAAAAGAATGAGTATGGTCAGTTCATGTATTTTGAAACTATCACCTTCGCCCCCATCGATTTAGACGCAATTGATGTAACTTACTTGACTCCAATTGATAAAAAGCGATTAAATCAGTATCATGCACAGGTTTATGAAAAGCTTTCTCCATAT
>JAQSYR010000100.1 GCA_029256035.1 Anaerocolumna sp.
AACCTCGTCACGGGCTCCATGATTCTCTAAAGGCTGTGAAGTACTGGAATCCGCCAATACTTCACCTGTGCTGCTAATAATGGTGATACGCACACTGTATTTCTTTGAATAAGTATCTGCGAATTCTTTATACTCAGAGATATGGGTTAATTCCGTTTCAGAAAATAAGTCTCCGATTAATTTAGCCTGTGTCAGGTAATACTCCTGGCTATGATTATATATAAACTTATAGCCTTTGCTCCAAAAGATTGCAGTTGTTATAGCAATTGCTATGAGAATAATGGCAATATAACTATTGATTAAACGCTTCTGCACTCGTTTCCCTCCTTAGGCAAATTTATAACCCATTCCTCTCACTGTTTTTATATAAACCGGTTGACTTTCGTCAGCCTCAATTTTTTTTCTAAGATTACTTATATGAACATCCACCGTTCTAGTTTCACCTATATAATCATAACCCCAAACTTTTTCTAACAGGTTATCCCTAGTAAATACAATTCCTCTGTTTTTGGCTAATAAATATAGAAGTTCAAACTCCTTATAGGATAGTTCCACAAATTCTCCATGAACAGATACTGTTCTTCTGGCCCTGTTAATTTCAAGATAATCTATAACTATTTTTTCTTCTTTTTCCTCTTCCCTTGACTCAAAATCACCTTCACTTCTTCTTAAAACTGCTTTGATTCGAGCTAATAATTCATAGATTCCAAAAGGCTTTGCCAAATAATCATCGGAGCCTACTTCAAGTCCAACCACTTTACTTATCTCATCATTTTTAGCAGTTAATAAAATTACAGGCATTTTTCTCTTTCCCTGATCTGCACGTATTCTTCTTAATACTTCTATTCCGTCCATTCCAGGCAACATCCAGTCTAATAGTACAAGGTCTACTTTATTTTTCTCCAGAAGCTCTAGGGCCTCCTCACCAGTTTCTGCCTTTAACACCTGATAACCTTCCCGCTCCAGGTTATAAGACACTAATTCCAAAATATGTACTTCATCATCAACAGTAAGTATGGTTCTCATATCTTAGTGCACCTCTCAATACTATTTTTATCTACCAAAATTGAGTCTATGATTTTGATATTATATCTCTGTTTCCTTTAGATTTTTATATAATCTAAAGATTTTCCAAGCTAATCTACCTTATTGACAATAAATCTAGTTACTATGTACAATATACGAAGCAACTAGATTTACCTGTTTTCCAATTATTAATTTATCCGATTGTTAAGTCACCGGTAAGGCTGAATTGATTCCATTCTGCAATATTAGTAGCATGATCTGCCATTCTTTCTAAATACTTAACGATCATTAGATAATAAACTCCCTGGCGAGCTATTTTTGAATCTTCCTGTATCATATCAATTAAAGCACCTGTTATTTTTGTGAAATAATTGTCTACAACATCATCTGCATCCATAACCTTTTTTGCTTTCTCCAAATCACTCTCAACAAAGCTGTCTATGGTATCAATAACCATAACTTTCATAGCTTCTATCATGTCCGGTAAATGCACAGGTGCCTTTATTTTTGGCATGGCAGCTAATTTTAAGATATATTCTGAAATATCTGCGCACTGATCTGCTATTCGTTCTATATCAGTAATAATCTTCATTATGGAAGTGATTTTTCTAAGGTCACCTGCTAAGGGTTGTTGCTTGGCAATAATATTAATACATTCACGTTCTATCTGTTGTTCTAATAAGTCAATTTCATCATCTCTGGCAATGATTTCGTTGGCCATTTTAGTATCTAGGTTGTCTAAAGCAACAATCATTTCGTTTGTTGATAATTCTAAAATACTACCCATTTTAATTACATTTTGATTTAATTCTTCTAATTGAGTAATAAAGTTTTCTCGCATACAATACTGGCTCCCTTCCTGCTTACAGTTACAAACTTAAACTTATTATAATTTTACCAGTTTTTTAAATAATTTCAAGCTGTTATCAGCCAAATCTACCAGTAATATAGTCTTCCGTTTTCTTATTGCTTGGTTTATTAAATATTTGTTCCGTGTCTCCGTATTCAATTACTTCTCCTGTTAAGAAAAATGCTGTTTTATCAGAGATTCTACCTGCTTGCTGCATGTTATGGGTAACAATAATTATGGTATAGTCTTTCTTAAGCTCCGAAGCCAAATCTTCAATTTTTAATGTTGATATTGGATCAAGTGCTGACGTTGGTTCGTCCATTAGAATAACTTCCGGCTCAATGGCTAATGTTCTTGCGATACATACTCTTTGCTGCTGACCACCGGATACGGCCTGGGCACTCTTCTTTAATTTATCCTTTACTTCGTCCCAGATAGCTGCTTGTCTTAATGATTTTTCAACAATTTCATCTAATGTGTTTTTTTTACGAATTCCTTGAATTCTTGGGCCATAAGCAACATTATCATAGATACTCATAGGAAATGGATTGGGTTGTTGAAATACCATTCCCACTCTGGTTCTTAAACTAATTGCGTCCATCTCTTTATAAATATCTACTCCGTCTAAAGTAACGGTTCCATTAACAGTCACGCCTTCAATTAAGTCATTCATTCTATTTATTGTTTTTAAAAATGTAGATTTACCGCATCCAGATGGTCCTATGAATGCTGTAATCTGACCTTTATATATGTCCATATTTATATTTTTCAGAGCCTGAAAATTTCCATAGAACAAATTAAGATCTTTCACTGAAAATTTTGTTATATCCTTCACCTTGTTTCCTCCTGTTAACTTATCCTCTATTATCAACTATTTACCTGTTCTACTTCTTAAAAATCTTCTTGTTATCAGCTTAGAGACCATATTAAGTAAAATAACCAGTGCCAACAGTACCACAGCGATAGAAGTAGCTGCTTCTAAATCTGCCGATTCCTTAATCAACCAGTACATTTTTGTTGTTAAAGTTGCTGCTCCTGCTTCGCTTCCTACAAGTGAAGAGGGAATCTGTGCAACCGTACCTGCCGTCCAAATAAGTGCCGCAGATTCACCAACAATTCTACCAATACTTAAAATAATAGCTACTAAAATGCCTGGAAGTGCACTTGGTAATATAATTTTGCTGATAGTCTGAAGTTTTGTTGCGCCTAAGCCCATAGAACCCTGTCGATATACATTAGGAACTTCTTTTAAGGTTTCTTCTGTTGTTGAAATAATGGTTGGAAGTAACATAATACTAAGTGTTAATCCACCTGCTAATATAGAATATTGCATTTTTAAGTTTTGTACAAAAACCAACATACCAAATAAACCATAAATGATAGATGGAATACCTGCCAGGTTTTGTATGGCAAAACGAATTATATTCAGCACCTTTCCGGGTTTCGCATATTCGTTCAGATAGATAGCTGCACAGATACCAACTGGTGCGGCTATTAGTAAAGTTAATAAAATAATATACAATGTAGAGATTACCATTGGTACAATTCCACCACCAGGTCTTGTTACTTTTAACCTGATTGTACCGGTTCCCTCATTAAGAGCAGCAACCGCTTCTTCTACTGTAATATCACGAAATGTTACTTTATCTGCTTTTGCAATAATGTCTTTTTCTTTCAGTTCGTATGGAACTTCTTTTATGTTTAACCCATCCTCTACTGGAGAATCTTTCTCTATGTCTTTGATTATTATATTTTCATCTTCTAAGGCAATGGTAATACCTAAAGATTCCACATAATTTTCTTCTGAATTTTCACCTGTTACAGGATTTCTATTAATATCTACTATTGTAGTTTCATTATCCCACATTCGTGTTAAAAAATTAATATTAATACCGGGTAACCCTTTATATAATACAAATCCCATAATTACTACAAGGATTCCTATGGTTACTGTAGTAGAAGCATATATTAATCCTTTCAATATGCTATCATGAATTTTTCTACGATTCCTTTTCATCTTTTTCCTCTTCCCTGTCAACTAATTTTTCTACATTAATTACTGGAACCTTCATTACCCATTTTCCTTGTTATTCTAATTAAGATTAAATTAATAACCAGGATAAACAAGAAGAGTACTACACCGGTAGCAAATAACATGTCTTGGTGTCTTCCTGACGCATAACTCATTTCCATGGAAATGTTAGAAGTTAACGGTCTGATTTTATCCCAAAGACTGCCTGGCAATCCGCCAATGTTGTTACCTGCAATCATCATAACAGCCATGGTTTCTCCTAATGCCCTTCCGATTCCTAAGACAGTAGCAGAAAGAATTCCAGAGCGTGCCGCAGGAATAACGGATTTGAAAATAGTCTGAATTTTGGAAGCACCTAAACCATAGGAAGCTTCCCTGTATGACTTTGGAACTGCACGTAAGCTGCTTTCACTTAATGTAATAATTGTTGGAAGTATCATAATTGTTAATACACAAATAACAGCTAATAAAGATTCCCCTTGTCCTGTAGGTGATACCTTTTTTATTAACTGTACGATTACGCCTAAACCAAAGGCACCATATATTACAGAAGGTATTCCAGCTAGCAATTCAATTGCTGGTCTTATAAGCGCCACTATTTTTTTTGGTGCAATTTCCGCAATGTATACAGCTGTCATCAAACCAATGGGAACCCCGAGCACAATTGCACCCAGGGTTGCTAGTACTGACCCAACAATCATATAGAAAATTCCATATACTTCTTTGCCAGGATCCCATTTTAATCCGGTTATAAAATCTGTAAGACTGTATGCATTTTGACCAAAGAAAGGTTTTAAACCTTTAGAAAATACAAAGGTTATTATGGCGATTACACTTAGCACACTAAGCAATGCACAAAGTAAGAATAAGGTTCGAAATACCATATCTTTATAATCTTTTTGATTTGCCACTGCCTGATTTGTCTTAGCAGTGGGTTCTGTTACCATCTTTTCTTCGTCTTTAAGTTTCATTAGTCTACTCGAATGCCTCCATGATCTTCAACAAATACTTGTGCATCTGATGTAACAACATATTCTAAAAATGCTTTTGTAACATCAGATAAAGTTTCAGGTTTATAAGTTAAAAGAAATGGTCTTGACAATAGATAAGAACCCGCTTTTGCATTTTCTGCATTCGCTTCTACACCTTCTAAAGTTAAAGCCTTTACAGTTTCATCAATAAATGAGAAAGAAACATATCCGATGGCATTTTCATTACCTGCTACAGAAGCCTGAACATTACCATTACCTTCTACTACAGTAGCACTTTCTACTAATCCAACTTCATCTAACCCAATTAATTCTTCAAAAGCTCCTCTTGTTCCAGAAGCACCTTCCCTGGACGGATTATATGCCATAAATTCATCTGCCATATCTAATAAAATCTTTTCTACAGATGTTGAACCTGTGATAGTAACTGTTCCCGCTAAATCACCTGCCTCACTTACCCCTTGAGCAGTTGTTGATTCCGTATTTGAATTATCAGATTCTGTAGTTTCTCCTGTGTCTTTCTTAGAACCACAAGCAGTTAATGCAAATACCATTGTTAAAGCTACTAATAAACCAAAGATTTTCTTACCAAACATTTTTTTCATTTTTTCCTCCTGTTTTCAAAACATGTGAATTAATTCTTATTTTCACTTTTATGTTTTACTACAAGTTGAATTTTATACTTTAAATGTTATATTGATATTTCTCTAATGTAAAGTTTTTGTAAACTAGTTTACAAAAACTAAGAAAATATCTAATACCAAGCCTTAATGATGCAACCTTTCGTTTGGTTTAAAAATATTTACCTTTCAGAGTTACAACCTTTAGAAAAAAATTTACTTTTCCAAGCTGCTATGCTAGAATATACGTTAAATAACTATATTACATGAGTAGAATAAAGCGGGGTGGCTTATGAAAAGACTGGATTATTTAAAATGGGATGAATATTTTATGGGAATTGCATTGTTGTCTGCTGGCAGAAGTAAAGATCCTAATACAACGGTAGGTGCTTGTATCGTAAGTGAGGACAATAAAATTCTTTCTGTGGGTTATAACGGAATGCCAATTGGATGTTCGGATGAAGATTTTCCATGGGAAAGAGAAGGCTGTGCCTTAGAAACAAAATATGTTTATGTGTGTCATGCTGAAATGAATGCAATATTAAATTATACTGGTACCAATATGAAGGGTTCAAAATTATATGTTACACTATTCCCTTGTAATGAATGTACAAAAGCTCTGATTCAAAAAGGCATACGTGAAATCGTTTATATGAGTGATAAATATGCAGATTCCGATGCTGTGAAAGCTGCAAAGCGAATGTTAGATTCCTCTGGTGTTCTTTATCGTGCATATGAACCTATTCATCGTGACATTATACTTTCCTTATAATTAATTATTTTGGGGTACTGCAATTACTAAAACTTTTGCAGTACCCTTTTTTTATTACAGTTTTTGCAAATCTTAATAATAATTAAGATATTCACCCCTTGTAAATTGATTTAATATATGAAAAAATAGCTGTGATAAAGTATTTTAATTAGTAATTCAATGGAGCAATAATATGAAACAATTACACAGAAGTCCCAATTATAAAAAGCATAAAAAAAATCCTTTCCTATTAATCATAATAACTTCTGCTATTATGGTTTTCTTTGGTTTTTTTGGATACTCTTTATTAACTGCATATTCTAGCACAGGAGACTTTAAGGATTTGAACTTTTTAGGTATTGCCTCAAATCCTGCCGTAATGGTTGATTCTGTGGGCAATAGGAATATAAAGGCTATGTTACTAACCCCCAATCCCTACTCAAGGCCACAGACAAAATTAAGAAAAATTAAAGGGGTTGTTATACATTATACTGCTAACCCGGGAACGGATGCAGAAGCCAACCGTAATTATTTTGAGAATTTAAAGACAAATCATAGCACCTATTCTAGCAGCCACTTTGTAATTGGCTTAAAAGGTGAAATTATTCAATGTATTCCTCTAAATGAAATTTCCTATGCTTCTAACAACCGTAATGGTGATACAATCTCAATCGAATGTTGCCATCCTGAGGAAGATGGTGAGTTTACAGCAGAAACTTATGAGTCACTGATTGCTCTTACTGCTTGGATATGTATGGAATATAATTTAACTGAGGAAGATATTTTAAGACACCACGATGTATCCGGCAAAAGCTGTCCCCTATATTATGTAACCAATCAGGAAGACTGGCTTAAACTAAAAGAAGATGTACTAATTCAGGTTAGTAAACTACAATAAAAGAACCAATGCGATTATAAAATACTTAATGCATTGGCTCTTTTATTGTAGCTTTTTATATTTTGTTCTTTTATATTACTCTTTTTATATTACTTATTTACTATTCTATTTTCTTATATCTATTCTTCTACACTATAGTTTGGAGCTTCTTTTGTAATATGAATATCATGTGGATGGCTTTCCTTTAAGGATGCCGCTGTTATACGGTATCTTCCACAGTACCTTTATAGGCAACTCGTCCTTCTACACCTTCTGGAACCAGTTTTTTTGCATTGGTTTGGAAATATCTGTCCTTACTGCCATTTTCCATAGCAGAAATGGAACCCATTCCACGATAAACTTTATATTTTCTTCCTTGGAATAATTCAAAATCTCCAGGGCTTTCATCTGTACCAGCAAAAATACTTCCCATCATACAGACATTAGCACCTGCTGCAATTGATTTCGTAATGTCTCCAGAATACTTAATACCACCATCAGCAATAATAGGTACACCATATTTTTTAGCCGCTGAGTAGGAGTCCATAATTGCAGTAACCTGAGGTACTCCAATTCCCGCAACTACTCTGGTTGTACAGATAGAACCTGGGCCAATACCAACTTTTACTGCATTAACACCGGCTTTAATTAAATCCTCTGTAGCTTCTGCTGTTGCAACATTACCTGCTATAATTTGAATTTCAGGATAAGAACTACGAACCATTTTAACTACATTTAATACATTTGCAGAATGCCCATGAGCAGTATCAATAACGATTGCATCTACTTTAGCTTTTACCAATGC
>JAQSYR010000101.1 GCA_029256035.1 Anaerocolumna sp.
CATCATGCATATTGTTTGGTTTAAAGATGCCAGAAGTTTTAATGCTATTGCATATTTAGTATACGAATATGGACTTCAGGGTTTATCTATCTGGAATATAATGAACTATAATAGCCAGCTTTGGCTTGTGATTAATATAAATTATGAAATAGAAAAAGTACTTTAATATTGATGATGTTTATTAATGAAAAAGCTCTTATGACAGTTATAAACTTCTATCATAGGAGCTTTTCACTAGTAAAATGACTTTTTCTCTCGAATCAAGTATTTTATAAATAATTATTCTACAGAAACATTATCCTTTAATAGCTCTAATATCTTTGCATTTAATATTTTCTGCATAACATATCCTTGGCCATATTGTTCCACTTGTTTATCGTAATCATCAGATTCCTCTGGTAAATAAGTACTAAATTCCTCTGCTGTTGCAGTTACGCCTTCCAGTTCGGAAATAGCCTGATAAATCAAAGTTTTCTTCGCTTGGTCTTGCACACCTTCTGTCAGACCGTCATCATATTTTGATTCTGACATACCAACATATTCTTCAAAACTTGAGTAACTACCATATCCCATAGAAGCATAAAGCTCATTCATTGATTCATAGGTACTTTGATCTTCATATTTTTTAATGGATTTTAAGTGATTAAAATAATCTTCTGGATAGGAAGTCACTGATGAATTCTCTAACAGATAATCATCTAACCAGGTTGTCAGGTTATCTTCATAATGGGAATCTTTTAAATACTCTCTATATTCCTCCACTGTTGAGGCGTATTCTGATAAGTTTTCCTTTACAAAAGCATCGGTAAATTCAGGCAACTCATAGATTCCATTTATTACAACAGCAAAAACAGCATCTTTACCAGCCAGGCTTTCATCCTGATAATCGGTAGGGAAAGTGACATTTACAGTTACTTCATCTCCAACACCATGTCCAATTAATTGATCTTCAAAATCATCAATATAAGTTCCAGATCCAATTTCTAAATCTGCTCCTGCACCTTGGGTATTGCCACCTTCAAATTCAACACCGTCTACAGTTCCAACATAATCAATATTAACACTATCCCCATCTTTAGTGAGAGCATCTGTTTCTGTTACCAGAGTGCTGTATTCTTCCAGTAAAGTAGTAATATCAGTTTCTACGGATTCATCTGAGTATTCAATTTCACTTAATGGTACCGTTATATTCTTATAATCTGCCATTTCTAAATAATCAGTAGCTGTAACATCTTTTATGTAACCACTCTCAGTAAGATATTCACTATATTCACTACTAGGTTTAATTCTGGTAATATTTTGGTAAACTGAATAGCCAATTAAGGACACAAGACCTACCACTAATAGTGTAACCACACTATAGGCAAGAACTCTTGTTAATTGCGCCTGCCGTTTTAATTTTTTAACTTCTTCTTTCCTTGCAATTCGTTTCATTTGACCCTTACTCATCATAGTCTTCTCATTTTGATTACCCATCTCATCGTTACCTCTTTCTGTTTGTTTAAAAGTTATTGTACACTAAAATTATGATAAAATTGTGTTCAACTACTATTTTAATGTTAAAAATAATTTAAGTCAAATTGAAATAATGAAATTAGTTAAAAATTAAAAATATATTTATATTTCACAATTTCATCACAACTGATGGTAATACTAATTTTGAAAGTCAGTAGCTTATTGCCATACAGAAAGTGAGGATTTGTATGAGTAAATCAAAATTTTGTAGTATTGCCATTGCAGGTATGTTGACTTTGGTTGGTATTGGGCCAGAAACTTCTTTCGCAGCACAAGCAAATACTGAAACAGAAACCATTTCCGAAGTTAATAGTATTCCACAGGAGAAAAAAGCTGCAATGAAAGAAAAATTGAAACAAGCCAAAGAAAAATGGGGCAACCTGACTGCAAATCAAAAAGAAGAAATCTATTCTTTAATTGAAGACAGAATGCAGGTGGAAGACAAAATAATGGACAAACTGGTTGAATATGGTGTATTGGAAAAAGAAGATGCAGAATCCAATCAGGCTCATATCCAGGAAAAATATAATAAAATGAAAGAAAGTGGACAATTTCCTTTCTTTAAGCGATAGTACAGTGAATGAATCAATTTTGAGATAGATGCAGATAGGTAACTTATGAACCGGCAATAAGCAATTGACTTTCATTATATTATTTTAACTGAGTATTTTTATAGTAATCCAAGAGGAATCTGATAAAGTTTAATCCAGGACTAAAAATTCTGCCTTGGATATGGAAATAGTTAATGGGAATGTGAAAGAAATATCATTGAATACAGAGCAGTTATCCACTGGTATGGAAGAGACATCGGCAGCCTCAGAGCAAATGAATGCTTCTGCTCATGAAATTGAGTCAGAAGTTGTACGAATGAAAGAAAAAACAATGAGTGGGGAAAGTCTGGCAAAAGAAATTGAAGGTACAGCAGGTAAAGTTAAAGAAGAAACAATTAATTCCCATAATATGCAACAGATATTCATCGTTTTATATAAATCAGACTTATGACACCCTAATCAATGTTGAAATAATCATAGATTTCGTTGTTTGTTTGTTAATTATCTGACAAAAATGAAGATTAATAATTATTGACACACGAATCCACTCCGAAGTATAATTTATAGTAAGAGATAACAATGCTTCCTTGTTTGTAATTCTCTATCCAAATAAAAGGGATGCTAATTTCCTTTTTATTTGAAAATCTGTATTTCTATTGGAATAAAATATCAACCACTTAAAGAAGTGTGTTGGAGAAAAAGGAGTGAAATAATGAGAGAACGAAAGAACATCTCGATTGCTGGTGCAGGCACCATGGGTGCTTCCATGGCAGAAACTTTTGCAAAATTTGGCTACAATGTTACCCTCTATGACATCTTCCCAGCGGCATTGGATAAGGCAAAGCGTCTCATATCCATTAACCACGAAACGGAAGTTGAGCATGGTATCATTTCCGCCGAAGAGGCAAAAGCTATTTTAGATCGTATTCACTATACTTCAGACATCCAGGATTTCAAAAACACAGATTTTATGGTAGAAGCAATTTTAGAAAAGATCGATATCAAGCACAAATTCTGGGCTGAAGCATCAGAAATAGTGCCAGAAGACGCAGTTCTTGCCAGTAACACATCAGGATTAAGCATTACAAAAATCGCAGAAGTAGTAAAGAATCCTGAGCGATTTGGGGGAATGCACTGGATCAATCCACCTCATATTATACCTCTCATTGAAGTTATCAGTGGAGAAAAAACAACAAAGGAAAATGCAGAGACAATCTATAATATGGCACTTGCCTTAGGTAAAAAACCAGTTTATGTCAATGACGCACCAGGTTTTGTACTGAATCGAATTCAATTTGCAATTATGCGTGAATGTTTAAATATTGTTGAACGTGGCATTACAACACCAGAAGGTGTGGATGATGTTATGAAATATGCACTTGGTTTCCGCTATGCCTGCCTTGGACCTTTTCAGGTTGCTGATTTAGGTGGACTTGATATTTTTTATAATATTTCATCATATTTATTTGCGGATTTATCCAATGCAGATGCACCATTTGGCCTTTTGAAGGAAGCATTTGATAACAATAAGCTAGGAGTTAAGAATGGTGGAGGATTCTACGACTATTCCGATGGAAAAGATGAGGAAGTGATTAAATACCGTGATCAGATGTTTACAAAGTTAGCAGAAAGTCTATTTAAGAAGGAGTAAGTTAAATTTATACATAAATAAAAGAAATGGAATTGTTATAAAATCTTGACCAATTATTGGTTAAGACTTATAAAAGGAATGCCGCAAGTCATTGTGTTTATTGGCATTCCTTTTTTTGTTGTGTGAAAATAGAACAAACTTATATTTGCCAATGAAAAAATAGTATTCCTTAGAAAAATTTATTGTTAAATATATCACTTATATGTTAAAATGATAACTTAAGACTAGTGTAAATAAAGAAGCTTTTTATTTAACAGGGAGGATAACCAATGAAAGATGTAATTGTAATTGGAGTTTCAGGAGGTTCTGCGTCTGGTAAGACAACAGTTGCAAATAGAATAAAAATAGAATGTAATGATAGTGTTGAACTGCTTAGTCATGATTTTTACTATCTTCCTCATGATGATTTGCCACTGGAAGAACGAATTAAGTTAAATTATGATCACCCTAATGCATTTGATACAGAACGTCTTATTCAGGATATTAAAAATCTAAAACAATTAATTCCTATTGAAAGACCAGTGTATTCCTATAAAGAACATACTAGACTTTCAGAGACAGTAAAGGTATATCCAGCCAAGGTTATTATTGTTGAAGGTTTTATGATCTTTGAAAATGCAGAATTAAGAGATCTTATGGATATAAAGATTTTTGTAGATGCTGATGCTGATGAGAGATTAATCAGACGTATTGTAAGAGATGTTAATGAGCGTGGAAGAAGCTTAGAATCGGTAATTACTCAATATACCAATACGGTGAAGCCCATGCATGAATTATTTGTGGAACCATTTAAAAAACATGCAGATGTTATTATTCCAAGAGGTGGAATGAATGAGGTTGCAATTGACATGCTAATCCATCGTATAAAAGCAATTACATCGGAATAATATTTTAGAGTATATAAATTAACAAATATATTTTTTATACCATACAAGGCTGGTGCAAGTGAGTACTATATTATCCAGTCAATTGATAAAACAATTTATTTGCATCAGCCCTGTTTAGTTTTAGCTATTTACTACAATTATTCGGATTCATAAGAACAGCAATAATCAACATATTTTTCAACAATCATTTTAAAACTTGAATTAGCAGGCACATTATAACTTTGACCTACTGTATATAAAGTATATGCTGTTTCCCCAGGAAGCATAACGGACATTTCCCCACCTAGTATTTCCATAATTTCACTGGCTCCAGTATTAAATTCATACTCTCCAGCCATCATAAAACCTAGTGTTTTACGTTCTCCGGTTTCAAAAAGAATAGTTCGACTGGTTACTTGACCATCAAAATAAACATTAGCTTTTTTCACAACTGTAACATTCTTAAATTCCATTTTGGTTCTCCTTAAGTTTGATATGTTGCAATTATATAAGAAGCTTGAAATACTGTCAATGATAGAAATTAGTTAGGAGTTTGTTAATGAAGCAATTTAAGAAAGTCTATATTGAAATAACCAATGTCTGTAACTTAAGTTGCAGTTTTTGCCCTCAGACAAGTCGGAA
>JAQSYR010000102.1 GCA_029256035.1 Anaerocolumna sp.
ATAAATGTAGTACCCAATCTACGCTGTAACTTTACTAATTCTCTTCGTGTTTCATTTCTTAATTTTGCATCTAGATTTGATAATGGTTCATCTAGTAAAAAAACTTTTGCATCACGTACCATGGAACGGCCTAACGCAACACGTTGTCTTTGACCACCAGATAAATTCGCAGGCTTATTGTTTAATACTCTTGAAAGTTCAACAACTTCAGCAGCCTTCATTGTTTTTTCATGTATAACTTCAGAATCCTGATGACGAATGGTTAAGCTGAAGCCAACATTTTCATATACTGTCATGTTCCCGTAAAGTGCATAATTTTGAAAAACCATTGCAATATCACGGTCAGATGGGGCTAATGTATTTACTAATTTATCTCCAATATATAATTCTCCATCCGTTATTTTTTCAAGACCGGCAATCATTCGGAGAGCCGTTGATTTTCCACATCCGGACGGACCTAATAATACAACAAATTCTCCATCCTCTATATCCAAATTAAAGCCTTGAACTGCAACAACACTGTTATCGTAGCACTTTTTTAAGTTAACACACCTTAATCCAGCCATATTACCTCCTATATTGCAAACTGCTAATCTTTCTTATGTTCTAAATAGTTTTTCCTCACTTTAACTTTTGAAACTGTAGTAATTCCACTTAAGAATAATAACACAGATGAACTTAACATTAATATTATGATTAACTGTTTCAAGTCTGCATTCTTAAGTTCTGGCAAACGAAAACTTCGTATTACCTGAAGAAAACTAATTACAAAAACAAAAAGTGCCCAGTTTAAAGAATATTTTTTTAATTTAATTGCTGCAAGAAAACTAATCAGTGTAAGTATAATATTATATAGGGTAAAAATACCTATATTAAAATTTATATACATGGCCTTTAAGGTAAAGATTGTTGCAGCTATATTGATTAATATAAAGCCTAAGACTAAGCTATAACCTGTTTTATTATCCTGATAAAAGAGTTTTTCACCTTTAGCCATTTGCCTTCACTCCTTTTTCCGCTCGTATCATTTTTACCAATCCATTTAAAACTAAAAGAGTCGTAATTAATAATGCAACCAGAATACTTATGCCAAAAACATAGCTTAAGGTAAACATTACAGTTGATGCGGTATAGTTTTCAAGAACAGAAAAATCCATGCTTAAATAGGTCGTTTGAAAATATGGAACATTACCAATATAAACATTTAGTTTATCTACTTCATATACCAAAAATCCTATTAAAAATAGTAATCGAAACACATTGCATACTTTTTTATCAACATCCAAAAGTAATAGAATGATTGTTAGTATTAAAGTAGTTAATGCAACTTCAAAAATAAATTGATTCAAATATTGCAATTCTTTATATAAATCAAACATTAAGGAGTCTCCATCAAAAAACATACGGTAAAAAGGAGTCATAAAGCTTAATGAATAAATAAAATAAAGGATAGCAATGAACAAAAGGATGTAAACACTAATCCATCGTTCTTTAAAAATATTTTTTAAATTCATTTAATACCTCCAAGGCACTTAAAACCCTTATAAATTATGTATTGGGTATTTTTTTACTAAAGGGAGAGAAGAATTGTTCTCTCCCTTTTGTTTCATGTCAGAAAACTTTGTAATTCATTATTTTTGTATTATTTATTATTACTATTGGATTACTGAATCATTCGTTTGTAAGCTTCCTGGTAAACCTGTTCATAAGTAGCTATTCCTGAATCAGTAAATAATTTTAAGATGTCTTCTTTTGATTTTACTGCGGTATCAGAACCAGTAATATATAAGAAGATTTGATCTACTGTTGTTTCATCAATACTTGTTGTAGCAAGCTTCGCTTTATCTTGTTCAGTTAATGAGAAAATAGGTGGTATTAATTTTAATAATGGATCTTCTGCTTCATAGTTAGGAGTAATAACACCTGCTCCTAAATAGGTATCCCAGGATTCCCATCCACGGTTTACAGTATTCTGATATTCATAACCAATACTTGCCTGATATCCAATAGGTAAAATAGCACCAATAAAGTCTCTTAAGAAAGCGGAAATATCATTATTCTTTAATTCTAAAGCAGAATCCATAAACCATTGATTGAATTTTGGATACTGTGTTCCATCTGGACCTTCAAAAGTTTCACTTTCTTCAAGATTTCCAGGTATACCGTAGTTTTGTGCTATATTGCCTTCTTCTGTATACAAGTAATCAAATAATTTAAGTGCAGCATTAATTTCTTCTTCTGTAGATGCAGCTGAAATTGCCCATCCTTCTGCTTTAATAACACGTGTATTTTCAACAAAGTGAACAAATTCACTTGATCCACCAAGAGTGGTTAATGGAGGTAACATTGCAACTACAGTAGGATTCGCAGCTGTAGTAGAAGCAACCCATTCGTAAATCATAAAACCAAATTGTTTCTGTCCTTCGTTTTGATCCATAGAGAACATTGCTGATCTAAAGTCATCTTTGTTTGTTTTGTCTGAAAATTCACTATGAATTAAACCTTCTGAATATAACTGTTTTAAATAATCGTAAACTTCTAACATTCCTTCATCATCATAAGAATATTCCAGTTCACCGTTTTCATCTAAATACCATCTGGAGTTGTAGGAGTCTGTACCAAAGGCTCTCTGTCCGCCAAAATAGTTAGCTAATCTGATAACGTCTTCTCTGTTACCTGCAGCTCTTACAAAGAATGGTGATATAACAGCACCGTCTACAACATTTCCTGTTGTTAATTTTGATAATGTATTAGGTGATAATTTAACTACACGCCATAAAGCTATTAATTCATCAATATCATATTTAGCCCCAACTCCTAAATATAAATCAGATGGTTTCGCTAAATCTGGATAGGTAGCTTTGATATAATCAAGTAATACCTGTAATGCAACTTCACGAGTTAATTGACCATTTGATGCTGCTGCATTCTGAAGATCAACAACATTTGTTGCGTTACGGTCCCAATATCCTTCATAAGCAACCTGCAGTGTTTCAGTTTCATCAACTAATGCATCTGCTGAATCTAATAATCCCATTACCCATTGATCTCTTCCGATAAACATTCTTGAATAATATCCAATTGGATGCACATATGGAAGATGATAAATACCACCATCATATGCAGTTGCTGCTGCAGCAGCATCTGGATTTGCTTCAAAATAAGCTTTTACATTTGGCATATCATTAAGTCTTTTTGATAAATCAACGAAATAACCCTGAGCTCCATAGCTCATAACATCTTCGCCGATGCTACCACCATAAATTACAGCATCTTCAAAGTTTGTTGCTGCATTTAAGTCCATCATTTCTTTACTTGTTTGATCTTGAATTGCAACGTCTTTTAATTCGATACCAAGTTTATCCTGAATGTATTTCCAAACTGGTTTTAAATCACCTTGGTTATATACAGTTCCATCTGGATAAGTAAGTGGTGTTGCCTGATTGTATGTAATTGTTCTTTGATTATTACCATTAGAAATATTAATGGTAAGTGTTCCAGCTAATTCGCCCCCACCTGTTGAAGTAGTATCCTGACTAGCTCCTTCTGTTGTTTCTGTTGTTTGTGTCGGCAATTTAGATCCGCCACATGCCGCTAAGCTTAGCGTTAATGCAATGCCCATAAGTAAAACTATAAATCTCTTCATTGATTTTCCTCCTCATGATTTATATTGAAGCGTTATACGCTATCAATCATTCTTTAACTCCACCAATATTGACGCCTTTTGCAAAATACTTCTGAATGTG
The DNA here is from genome assembly GCA_029256035.1 of Anaerocolumna sp. Classification (GTDB taxonomy): domain Bacteria; phylum Bacillota; class Clostridia; order Lachnospirales; family Lachnospiraceae; genus Anaerocolumna. Next base: position 3,747 of record JAQSYR010000102.1, read on the forward strand.
TGGATATATAAGCAATACAGGGATGATTGAACACACAAGTATGGCATATATATAGGAATCCGCAGCATATGGAAGATTGGTTGGCATATCCTCATACATCTTCTGATAATTCTCAACTAAAATTCTCATATAAACCTGCACTGGTAATTCCATTGGGTCTTTTACCAGGATTCTTACCCAAAAATATCCATTCCATCTGCTGGTTGCATAGAATAAGGCAACCGTTGCAATACCTGCTTTTGACATTGGAATATAGATACGGTTTAACAATTGAAATTCGTTTACACCATCTACCTTGGCTGCTTCCTCAATTTCTTTTGGAATGCCTTCAAAGGTATTTCTTAAAAGTATAATATTATAAGCCTGAACACCAAAAGCTATTACGATACCCCATTTATTTTTAATTCCCATGTCCATATAGTTTAAATAAGTAGGTATCATTCCGGCTGTAAACCACATTGTAAAAACGATAAAAAAGTTAAATTGTCGTCTAAACAAAAGCCGTTTCTTGGATAAAGCATATGCTCCTGTTATTGAGATGATCATGCTCCATAATGTACCATATATTGCATAGAATAAAGTATTAATATAAGAAATCCAAAATCCCTTGTCTTCATAAAGAAGTTTGTAAACAGAAAAGTTTACATCAATGGGTAGTAAAATAACTCTTCCCGACTCATAAGCCATCTTACCGCTAATAGAAGCAGAAACTGCATAAATTACCGGATATAATGCCATAATGCCAAAGGCACCGATTAATACATAAGATATAAATTTAAAAATTATTTCACTTTTATTTAAACGTTCCACAATCCTCACCCCCTACCATAATGATGTCTCAGAAACTTGTCTGCTGATATAATTTGCACCCATTACCAATGCAAACCCAATTAATGCGTTAAACATATCAGCTGCAGAGCCTAAGGATTGATTTCCTTGTTCCAAGCCTATTCGATATACGAAACTGCTAATAACATCTGCAGTAGAATAGGTATTTCCATTATATAACAAAATAATTCTTTCATATCCAACAGATAGAATATTACCAATTCTCAAGATAATCATAATAACTAATGTTGGTGCCATACCTGGGAAGGTTACATAGCGAATTTCCTGAAACTTATTTCCACCATCTACTTTTAATGCTTCGTATAAAGTAGGGGAGATGCTCATAATTGCAGCAAAATATACGATAGAACTGTAACCCGTCTCTTTCCATATACCTGTTATCTGGTATAATGGTCGGAAGAATGCTGCTTGTTGTATAATTTGTGTTCCTTCAGGAATTGCTCCAATACTCATTAAAAAGTGAGCAATAACACCAGTATTTACTTCCCCGTTATAAACTAAGGTAAGAACTAAACCTGTAATTGTTACCTCTGATAGAAAGTGAGGTAAATAGGTTATTGTCTGCATAACTCTTCGATAAGTTACATTACCTATTTCACTATGACCAAAACTGTTCTGCAAAAGCACCCTGCATCAGTGTTATAAAGTTAGAAAGTCCAACAAAATCACTTCCCATAACACCAAGGTTTGGTTGAAAATTTTTAAAAGCTATTAATAATCCACCCATTGGTTTGTAAGCAAAAATTATGTACCATATAATAATGGGAAGAACTAATAAGTAAAGCCGCCAGTCCGAAAAGATTAATTTCGCGTATCGGATCACTTTATAATCATTTTTCTTTGTTGATAATTTCATTCTTTTATCTCCTTTTGCTCATTAATGAAATATGTCATCATGTTCACGAGTAGCCCCTCTCTGCCCTTTAGTAACAATAACACTAAATAACTCATTATCATGCTAAATAAAGTCTGGGATAGTGTTACCATGACAGTTTCATAAAATGTCATGTGCAACAAGCTTCCAAGCAAACCTCGTGAAACAATAATTATTCCGTAAAACGCCATAACATACCCAAATAAATAATAGCTTTTGGAGACAATTTCTGAAGTGTCTACTTTTTTAAAAATTTTAGGTACTATGATAGCTGCAGTATTTGAAACTAAGTAAAATACAATGATTTGAATTGATAATGTTGTTCCTAAGAAAGTAGATAACAAAGCTAGCGACAAATTAACAACAATGCCATAGGTTCCCCATCTTAAAAGTGCAATTATGGCTATTAGTGAAGAAAAGCTCAAATAATATCCTGCACCGGGAAATTTACTGTTTAACCAAATTCCAAGTCCCTCTGCACTTAGGGCTAAAACAGTAAGAAAGATTAGATCCAGCTTCCTATATAGCTCTAATTTCATTCTCTTAATTTCACCACCTTCTTTAATTCACCCTGCTCATATTCTAATATAGCAATTTGTGCATGAAT
>JAQSYR010000103.1 GCA_029256035.1 Anaerocolumna sp.
AATAATACGATCTATATGACTATAAATCATATTCGTTGTACCGGGTACAAACAGGTCCTGAATAAGAAATTCTTCTCTTAATCTTTCCGTCGTAAAGTATTTTACATCCTTAGGAGATGATGCATATCGTATGTCCATTAAACTACTCCTCTCTAAATTTGATTCCATGTTTCATTGTATGTTTACTTAGTATACCATACATTTCCCATTATTTCACCAATTTCAAAAGAAAAATGTTGTTTTTACTACTTTAAGGAATGTATATTAACTTGTCACTTTCCATTACCCTCCCAAGGTTACATCTTGTTTATCATACCAGTCCAGTGCCTGTTTAAGATGATTATGGGTATAATCCGGCCACATATCTTCTACTACATAAAAATCAGCATAGACAGATTGAAGGGGTAAGAAACCGGATAATCTGCGCATATTCCCCCAACGGATAATTAAATCAATTCTTGAAATATCTTTTGAATGTATACGAGAAATTAATGTTTCTTTGCCATTATCTTGTTGCAATCCATCAGAAATATCCCATTCCCAGCCATAATTAACCAGAAAGTTAACTTTGATTCCGCCTCCATTGATATTTGTTCTCTCCGTATATGGCAGCAGTTCTTTCGGAAAACTTTCCGATAAAGTGTTCCCTACAACCAGGAGTGAAGTACCTTCGGATGCAATTAAATTAACAGCATCTACACATGCTTTTTTAAATGCATTTTGCTGAATGGAAGGCCGCTTGCAATTATCAACAGTAAATCCGTAATAAGTGATTTCTTTTACACCATACTCTCTTGCTGCCCTTAATAATAAAAGACCTGGTTCTAGTCCATAATCATATCCATCTTCCTTTTCTAAACCACGGCTTTTTGCCCATCTTCGATTTCCATCTGGTATAACCCCTATATGATTTGGTATCCTCAAAATGATACTTCCTTTCCTGTCTCATTTAACTCTAATAACTAAGTATTATTCCATAAATTAAGAAACTTATACTGTCTGCTGCTTGTAAAAGGGCTATTGACAACCATGATTCTGAGAGTTGTCAACAGCCCTTTCGTAAATCTTATAAATTATTAATTCTATTAATCTTCAATTATGTATAACTTCTCAAAGATATGATTCTTTTCAAAATTCTGTATCATTTGCGCTGGAAGCAGCCTTCTCATGGTGTTCTGGCCTGCCCACATATAATCTGAATGTTCCTTTGATAATTTTACTGTATTGGTAATACTATGACTTACATAATTAAGAATAACTACCTGCCTGTGGTCATCAGTTTTATAGGTAGAAGCCAGTAAAAGCTCTTTTACATCTACCTTCAACCCTGTTTCTTCTAAGATTTCTCGTTTTAATGCATCTACCAGATCTTCACCAAATTCCAGTTTACCACCAGGTATCTCCCAGATTCCAGCACCATATTTTTCTTCTGCGGTTCGTTTGGTAATCAGTACTTTTCTCTTATATACGATAATTGATTTAACAGCAACTACTATTACATTTTCCATTGGAATCACCTTTCTCTTTCGATTTTTTTATTTTAATTTCTATGCTTCTAAGTTGTTAACTTCTAATTTCTTTGTTTCCCGTATCCAGCTAAGTTTCGTTTCAGCAGTTATTACAGCTATGAAGATTAAGGAACACCCTAAAAGCATTCTAGGTGTAATCACTTCCCCTACAATCAATACCGAAAACAAAGTTCCAAATACAGATTCCATGGATAGCACAACTGCTGCTGTGGTTTGATCTGTGTATTTTTGAAATAGAGTCTGTAGAAAAAATGCAACTGTTGTGGAAAGAACACCAAGATAAATTGTACTATTGATTCCTCCCTGATTGATATGGAAACTTGTTTCTCCCGTAATCAATATGGTAGCAAAACTCAGCAAAAATGCTACTGTCATTTGAATTGCATTTAATGCTAATACATTATATTTTTTTACATATTCTCCTGTAAAGAATATTTGGAATGCAAAAGCAATGGCACAGATTAAAGTTAAGCCGTCTCCAAATCCCAGAGTTAAATTTCCATTCAAAGATAAAATACCAATACCTAAAATGGCCAAAAAAGCGCCTGTAATGCTAAATTTATCAACTTTCTTTTTATATATTATAAATGCAATAAAAGGAACAATTACTACATTGGCTGCAGTTAAAAATGCATTTTTAGATGGCGTTGTATATTTTAATCCAATTGTCTGTGTTGCAAATCCAACAAATAAAAACAGTCCAAGAATCAGTCCTGCAAACAGTTCCTCTTTCCCTATTTTAACTTTTCTAACAATTACAACAATACTCATAATTACTGTTGCAATTAAAAATCTTCCGCTTAATATTTGCATTGGTGTCATGGTTGCCAGGGCGATTTCGTTTGCAACAAACCCCATTCCCCAGATAATTGCAACAATTAACAATCCAAAGGTACCTATATGTTTTTTCATAATCTCTCCTCAATGTATTCACACTTGTTAATTATATCTTTTTTTTTACTTAATTACTAGTTTAATTTTTGAAATTATAAAAAAATAAAAGAGCCTTTTCAGACCCTTCTATTAACTATAGGTTTATATTCATATGATGCGAAGAAGCTTGGCATGAGAATTTAACACTGGTTCCTTATTACTTTTTATTTGGTCGCTGGTAGATTACACCTTCTTCATTTTCTGACAAACGTATTGCTGACCATTTATCATCCAAAGAAACCATTGCTACAGGATGATATCCTTCTGGGGCAACTAAATCCCAAAGTATATCTCTGTTAATATCAAATTTTATTTTTCCCTTACTTTTTGGATAGGAAAGCCAGAATAAATTTCCTGGTTTACAACTTTTTCTAGCCTGGTGAAAGAATTCCTTAAATTGTTCTTTGCTTTCAATGAATAAATGTACAAAGTCAAAAGTATTAGTATCTTCCTGACCATCTCCAAAATAAAGAGCATCCGAAGGATATCCTTCCGGGGGATTTATAATTTTTGAACTATATTCTGGTTTTACTTTCATCTTTTTTAAAATTTCATGTTCCATAACGTAGATACCTCCATTTGTGTCTTAGTATTTTATCTTATTGAACAGACTATGTTGGTAATAATTTCTTCTTCAATTGCAAGTTTACATTCCAATATCCTTTGCCAAAACTTCATCAATGGTGTTCTTTAACCTGTCTCCAAACTCTCCGCTAAGGATATCACTCCGGTCTAAGACTTTGATTCCAGTAGAAACGGCCCTTTGGTATACACCCGTATTATCTTTTTTAATATCACTAAATGTAACTAAGATTCCCTTTCCTCTGGGACCTCCCACTCTTCTCATATTTACAATAATTTCGTTAACAGCAGCTGCATTGGCATTGGTTAACTTACAGGATATAAAAATCGGTCTGGAATCTTTACTAATTACTACGTCAATTTCATTGCCAACATTAGGGATGCCATCAAGTGCATTCCAGTCTATCATGGCACCAAGCCTCACATCAGAAATTCCTCTTATCTTTAAGGACTGTAAATATACGTAAAGTTCCAACCAGATACCATAGGTAGTAAGATACTGCTTTGCTAACTCAGAGGTAAAAGTATAGTCTATAATTTTACCTAGCTTTAATTCTTTAATAAATCCTAATTTCTCAGAATACCTTAAAAAATCAGGATCCGGCGAAACTATTTGTCCATTTATTTTAATCTGTTTCCTGTTATAAAAACGAAGACTGGTTTTCCCACTAAGGGTTACCTGATTATATTTACAGGTTTTCTGCCATTTACTAAGATTATGAAAAATATAATTGGCCATTAGCAGTATATTTTTATATTCTTCCTTTTTCGGTTGTAAATGTGAATTACCCAAAAAAGCAGCACCTTTTGCCGTAAGATAATCCTCTATGGTTAGTTTAACAGTATTACATAAAATTCTTCCAGTCACTACTTCTAAAATTTTATTTTTACGAATATCTGCATATATCATTTTTAGATTAAGTCTCTGCCCAATCTGATAACCGGCTATGGTCATAAGATCCCCACCGCCGGTAAGGTCGATTATACACTCATCATGAATTGGAACCAGCTGCTGTGTTACATTACAGATTGCTTCTAAATTATCTGAATCAACAGAATGTAATTCATACTTTAAATTTTCTAAATGTACCTTAGCTGCACGGTATATATTTTCTACAGAACTTTTGGAGAATACATCTTTATCATATACAAAAATTACTTTATCCGGTTTCATAGATAATATGGATATAAGATTAGTTAAAACATCACTGTCATAATACTCTATTTGAACTAGCACGCAGTTTCCTCCTTTAAGAAAGAGCCAGATACCCTGTTGCTTTAGGAACATTTACCTCATTCTAATATTTACTGGTCATTAACTTCCCTACAATCTCTGTAATTCCAACTAATTCATCCACGGTAGTATATTCATTGCACGAGTGGACTTTGTTCATTCCACAGGCAATCACTATTCCAGTGATTCCTTTATGAAAGAAAATATTGTTGTCACTACCCCCAAATGTTTTGATTAGGTCAACTTTAATATTTAGTTCTTCACAGGCCTCCTCGAACCGTTTTACTACCTTATGGTTTTTATCAACTTCATAAGCCTGGCCACCATCAATCATTGTTATTTCACAGGTTCCCCCATAGGCTTTTGCAGAATCCATAAAAATCTGTTTCATTTTTTCGGCCTGTGCCAATGCTTTCTCATGATTGGAACTTCTGGTTTCACCTACAACTGTACACCATTGAGGGACTATATTTGTTGCAAGGCCTCCTTCTATGATTCCTATATTGGCAGTTGTTTCTTTATCTATCCACCCTAATTCCAGCTTACCGATGGCATTGGATGCAATCACAATAGAATTAATCCCTTTTTCTGGCTCAAAACCAGCATGGGCCGCTTTTCCATGAATCTTTGCTTCCACACGCAAAACAGTGGGTGCAATGTATGCAGCAGTACCTACTGGACCGGTAAGATCAAGGACATAGGCTTCTTTTGCATGAAATTTGGAATAATCCGCAACAAAACTTCCTTTTAAATATAATTCTTCCGCAATGGAGAAGAACACTTCTATACTTCTATGTTCCAGATTATTTTCACGAATGGTTCGTATTGCCTCCAAAATTGCAACAATACCGCTTAGATCATCAGCTCCTAACACCGTGGTCCCATCGCTTTCAATTCTTCCATCCTCTTTTACTTGCAAAATTCATCTACTAATCTTTTTTTATTCATGTTGGTCTCCCTAGGCTTCCTTCTTTAACTATAATTTCATCTTATAACCGTATGATTCTTTTATTTTCCCATGGATACCTTATAAATGTGCTTAATATCCTCAACACTTGGTCTTACAGGGCAATTTAACATATTACCGGTATCTTTACTTCTCTCAGAATAAAGATTAATTTCTTCCTCTGTCAATGCCTCTTTTTGTCCAAGAAGTTCATCAAGAAGTTCTTTTAATTCATCTATTGAATTTAAATTCATTGCTTTAAGAATTCGAGTAATTAACTCTGGATTACTTTTTGATGTATATACCATAAATTCACCTAATAAAAGTCCATTTGCTCTGCCGTGGTCAATGTTATGATAATAAGTTAATAAATATCCCATAGCATGAACTGCAGTTGTTTTCGTATGAGCAATTACCATTCCGGCTACCATGGAAGCATATAATAATTTTTCTCTTTCTTCCAAAGATATTTGCCCTGTCTTAAGGGCTGGAATACATTCTGTTATAAGTTTAATACTATGTTCTGCCAACACGTTTGTTAATTCAGAAGATTTATTAGATATCATGCCTTCAATTGCATGAGATAATGCATCAATTGC
>JAQSYR010000263.1 GCA_029256035.1 Anaerocolumna sp.
CTAACCAATACACCATGGTCAATTGCATCAAGGAAATCTGTTCTTGCTATATAATCCATTTTTGACAAATCGATTGAATTCAAAACATTTTGTAACATCCCAAATTCCTTTCTTATATTAAGTTACACTAGTTTATTATAAATTATTTTTATTTTCTAACAAAAAACTTCGTTTTCGTTCTATCATTTCATTACTTCGCTCCAGATAATCTTTTAGGCTTTTTACATTTTCAACTCTTTCAATTCGATTCTCTTTATGAAATACAAATTTTGAAGATGCTCCAGCACCTAATGCAAGAATGGTTTGTTTTTCTTCCATAATCAAAATATTATAAAGCCCTTCTTTTCCAAGCTTTGCATATCCGATATTTTCAAGATTATCTGCCATGTTTTTCTGCCTGTAAAGATAGTAAGGCATTAGTCCCGCTTCTTTTGCATATTCTGCAGTTAACTGTAACATTGCTTTAGTATCAACAGGTTCTAAGTCCTCGTAATCTGCTTTTTCTGTGTTTAATCTTGCAGCCCTTTTTAACGCAAGGGTATGGACCGTTAAACTATCCGGATTTAACTTACTAATTTCCCTTAATGTATGTGCCACATCTTCTTTATCTTCTCCTGGAAGCCCTATAATAATATCCATGTTAATATTATCATGTCCAAGTTGCCTTGCCATATAAAATGCATCAACTACCTGTTCCACAGAATGTTTTCTACCTATCAGGTCCAGTGTTTTTTGTCTCATTGTCTGAGGATTAATTGAGATTCTGTTTACCCTGTGTTCTTTTAATACCTTTAGCTTCTCATAAGTAATGCTGTCTGGTCTGCCAGCTTCCACAGTATATTCCATTACATAGGTAAAATCAAATGTATTTTCCACATGATGAAGCAAGGAATCCAATTGTTCTGCCGACAAGGTAGTAGGAGTTCCCCCGCCAAAATATACGGTAGTTAACTTTTTATCTTTCAAGCAGGAGCCTGCATAGGTAATCTCTTCCTGTAATACTTTTAAATATTCATCTACAAGATTACCAAACTTCTCGGAAGAATAAGAGGTAAAGGAACAATAGAGACAGGTGCTTGGACAAAAAGGTATTCCTATATATACACTATAACCATTCTTGTAATCCATTTCCTTAAGCAGTGTTAGTTCCCGTTCCGCCACTTGCAGGCTAATGGCAATCTTTTCTTCTGAACATAGATATTCCCTACCCATAAAGTTCTTAATTTCATCTGGGGTCTTACTCCGGTTAAAGTACCCCAGGGTAGTTCTTTTCCTGTTATGGAGGATAGTCCAAGGTAAATTAATCTCTTAATAATATTTTTATATTCACTCTTCTTTGCAATATCTCCTGATTCCCATTTTGAAACTACTTCATCATTTCCTTTTAATATATTTAGATGAATTCCATTGGGGTCTAATTGCAAATGTAATTGGAGAAAATCATTTTCTTCCAAATCCTCTTTGGTTACTAACCTGATCTGTTCCTTTGGATAAAAGGCTTTTACCAGGGAGTAAATATCATATTGAAATTCTTCATTGGATAAAACTAATTGAATCATATACAGTTCCTATCTATAAATCTATATTTCTATGAGTTACGCAATATATGGATTATGCATTTTCTCATATCTAAAGTATCATAATCTCCCGTAGGGAAGTCCGTTCTTCCAATGCTTCCCCGGAATAACGTATCTCCACTAAATAATACACCCTCTTTTTCAAAATAATAACAGGCTCCACCGATTGTATGTCCTGGTGTATAAATAACCGTTATATCCATACCTGCAAGGTGAAGCTTTTCATTATCTTTTAAGGAATGTGTTACATTAATTACAATTCGTTTTCCTACACCAGCAGAATAGTTTTTACTTGGATCTGTCAGAAGAATTTTTTCCTCTTCCATGGCATAGACAGGTAGATTGTATTCTTCCAGTAATTCTGGAATTCCCATGATATGGTCAAAGTGTCCATGAGTTAATAGAATAGCGACTGGTTTTAAGGAATGCTCAATTAAATGTTGAATTATCTGTTTTCCTTTATCTGCAGGATCAACTAGGATGGTTTCCCTGGTTTCTTCGTTTATAATAAAATAGCAATTTGTCTCTACTCTTCCTAATACATAAGGTTGTATTTTCATATTACTCATGGTCCTTTCCAATTCTCTCAATATCAAGAATACTCTCAACTGCTCGTATTTTAGTAATAATATAACGTAATTGCTCAACACCATTAATGTCAAATCCAATACTTATAGTAGCTGTACCTTGCTTGCTGGTTCTAACATTCATGGACTTAACGTCAATTTTATTTTCTGTTAAAATTTTTAACTAAAGGAATATTCCACTCTGCTTCAATTAATCTAGCTCTGTCTTCACTGGATAATCCCATAAGATTAATACAGTCTGTTCTGTGAATTGATACTCCACGGCCCCGGGTTACAAATCCTACGATTTCATCTCCTGGTACTGGGTTACAGCATTTTGAGAAACGTACAGCTACATCATGAATTCCTTCTACTACAATGCCGCCTTTTGACTTTGCAACAGAAGCCGGTTTACTTTCACGTAATTCTGTAATGGCTTCTAACACTTTCTCATCGGTTATTTCTTTTTTATGCTTTTTATCATATTCGTCTTTTAATTTATTTACTACCTGACCTTCTTTTAATGCGCCATGGCCAACCGCAGCATAGATTGACTCCCAGTCTCGAAAGCCGTACTTGGCCATAACCTTTGACATGAATTCAGACTTCATCAAATCACTTAATACAATATTTTTTGTTTTAGCATATACAGAGATTAAATCTTTTCCTCTGGTTATATTATCCTCTTTTAACTCAGTCTTAAACCATTGGTTAATTTTATTCTTGGCCTGG
>JAQSYR010000104.1 GCA_029256035.1 Anaerocolumna sp.
AAATAAAAGATACAAAGTATTCGGCGGTTGACAAATCATTTTTACCGTGTTATGCTAAATCTTAACAAATTAGGGTATACTATCTTTAGTAACCAATATTATAAAGGCTGTGAAAAGAAGAGTAAGTAAGGGATGCCATGAACAGAGAGCCCGGTTCGCTGAAAGAGGGTCATGAAAAACTTGCTGAAGATGGTCTTGGAGCTTCGCCCCGAATGGATTTGTATCCTTTAGGAAGCGACGGTTGCACCCGTTAAAGTGATATGCTGTATAGAATAAGGCAGCAGATAAGGGCTGGTTTAAAACCGGCTGAATTAAAGTGGTACCACGGGATTTTCTCTCGTCTTTAAAGAAATTTAGAGGCGGGAGTTTTTTATTTCATAAGAAAGTTCTAATAACTTTCCGATGAAATAGGGCTTTAACGCCAAAGTTTTAAGAACAGACTTTTCTAACTTTATAGGAGGAATAAAATAATGAGTAAAAAACCATATTACATTACAACTGCAATTGCCTATACATCAGGTAAGCCACACATTGGTAACACTTATGAAATTGTACTTGCAGACAGTATTGCCAGATTTAAAAGACAACAAGGAAATGAAGTATATTTCCAGACGGGCACAGATGAACACGGACAAAAAATTGAGAATAAGGCTGCAGATGCAGGAGTTTCACCAAAAGAATATGTAGACAATATCGCTGGTCAGATTAAAAATATCTGGGACCTAATGAATACGTCCTACGATAAATTTATACGAACTACAGATACTTATCATGAAAAACAGATTCAGAAGATTTTTAAGAAACTTTATGATCAGGGTGATATTTATAAAGGGTTTTATGAAGGATTATATTGTACTCCATGTGAATCTTTCTTTACCCAATCCCAATTAGTAGATGGTAAATGTCCAGATTGTGGTGCAGAGGTTTCACCAGCGAAAGAAGAAGCATATTTCTTAAAATTAAGTAAGTACACAGACCGTTTAATTGAACACATTAACACCCATCCAGAATTTATTCAGCCTGAATCCAGGAAGAATGAAATGATGAATAACTTTCTGATTCCAGGGTTACAGGATCTTTGCGTATCCAGAACCTCATTCAAATGGGGAATACCTGTAGATTTTGATGACAGACATGTGGTTTATGTATGGCTGGATGCCTTAAGTAACTACATTACCGGATTAGGTTACGATGTTGATGGAAACAATGGAGAATTGTATAACAAATTCTGGCCGGCTGATTTACACCTGATAGGCAAAGATATTTTACGTTTTCATACCATTTACTGGCCAATTATGTTAATGGCACTGGATGTTCCTTTGCCTAAGCAGGTTTTTGGACACCCATGGCTTTTACAGGGCGAGGGTAAGATGAGTAAATCAAAAGGAAATGTACTCTATGCAGATGAATTAGTGGATTTCTTTGGTGTAGATGCTGTACGTTATTTTGTACTTCATGAAATGCCATTTGAAAATGATGGAGTTATTACCTGGGAATTAATGGTCGAGAGAATGAACTCAGAACTGGCTAATACCTTAGGTAATCTGGTAAACAGAACTATTTCCATGTCTAATAAGTATTTTAACGGTGTAGTAAATAACACCAACGTAAATGAAGCAGTAGATAATGAATTAGTAAAGCTTGTAACAGAAACGCCAGCTAAAGTTGCCGCTAAAATGGATCAACTTAAGGTTGCAGATGCAATTTCTGAGATATTTACCTTGTTTAAAAGATGCAACAAATACATTGATGAAACTATGCCTTGGGCACTGGCAAAGGAAGAAGAGAAAAAACCTCGTCTAGAGACAGTTTTATATCATCTGGTTGAAAGTATTAGTGTTGGTGCTAGTTTGTTATCTTCCTTTATGCCAGAAACTGCGGCTAAAATTTTAAGTCAGTTAAATGCTAAGGAAAGATCTTTAGAGGAACTAAAGGAATTTGGTAAATATCCGTCTGGAACGAAAGTGACAGAAAGTCCAGAGATTTTATTTGCACGTCTTGACATGAACGAAGTTCTGCAAAAAGTAGAAGAAAGAAAGGTGGTTTTAGGAGCTGTGAATGAAGTACCAAACGTAACAGAAGATACAGAAGTTATTGCTGAGAATACAACTATGGATATTCCTGCCAAAGAGGAAATTGGCTTTGACGATTTTATGAAAATGCAGTTCCAAGTAGGAGAAATCATTGCATGCGAAGAAGTTCCAAAATCCAAAAAACTCCTTTGCTCCCAGGTTAAGATTGGAAGTCAGGTAAAACAAATCGTGTCAGGCATAAAAGCGTATTACACTCCAGAGGAAATGGTAGGAAAGAAGGTTATGGTACTGGTTAACTTAAAACCAGCAAAACTGGCAGGTGTTCTTTCAGAAGGAATGCTTTTATGTGCAGAAGATGAAAACGGAATTCTTTCCTTAATGGTTCCAGAAAAGAAAATGCCATCTGGAGCAGAAATAAGATAGAAAAAAATTGTTCTAGAATACAGAGCAGTATAAAAGGGCACTTTTTTGATATAAATATCGGAGGTAATCATGATTGTTGATACCCATACTCATTATGATGATGAGGCTTTTGATGAAGACAGGGAACAATTGCTAAATAGTATAGCAGAAAGCGGCGTACCATTTATCGTTAATATAGGTGCAAGTATTCAATCAACAAAACAAACCATAGAATTAACCAAACAATATTCTTTTGTTTACGGAGCTGTTGGCATCCATCCAAGTGATACGGCAGAATTAAATGAAGAAAATTTTAAATGGTTAAAAGAAGCAGCAAGTCTACCTAAAATAGTAGCCATTGGTGAAATAGGACTGGATTATTATTGGGATACGCCTGACAGACAAATTCAAAAGGATTGGTTTGAAAGGCAAATGACACTAGCCAAGGAATTAATGATGCCGTCAGTGATTCATAGCAGAGATGCAGCAAAAGACACTTTGGATATGATTAAAGCAGCAAAACTTCAGGAAACTGGTGGTGTGATTCATTGTTTTTCCTATGGGAAAGAAATAGCAAAGAGTTATTTGGATATGGGCTTTTATTTGGGAATTGGTGGAGTCTTGACCTTTAAAAATGCCCATAAATTAAAAGAAGTAGTTGAATATGCACCTTTAGAGCAGCTTGTACTGGAGACGGATTGTCCCTATCTTTCTCCAGAACCAAACCGGGGGAAAAGAAATACTTCATTAAACCTAATCCATGTAGCAAAAGAAATTGCAAGGATTAAAAACATAGCGTATGATTTAGTTATCGAAGTTACAGAACATAATGCAAGAAATTTATATAAGATCACATAAAACAAGGAAAATTAAGGAAGAGAAGAGGTAGTGATGGCAACATTAGGTAATCCAAAAGAGACCATTGAAGTTTTAAATAAATATCATTTTACATTTCAGAAAAAATTCGGACAAAACTTTCTGATTGATACTCATGTGCTTGATAAAATTGTAAAGGCAGCAGGAGTTACAAAAGATGATATGGTTATAGAAATAGGCCCTGGAATCGGTACACTGACCCAATATTTATGCGAAGCTGCCAGAGAGGTAATTGCAGTTGAAATTGACAAAACTTTAATTCCTATTCTAGAGGATACCCTATCTGCTTATTCTAACGTAACGGTTATTAATGAAGATATTTTAAAGTTAGATATTAACCGACTGGTACAGGAAAAAAACAATAATAAGCCGGTGAAAATTGTTGCAAATCTACCTTACTATATTACTACTCCCATTATAATGGGTCTGTTTGAAACTTATGTTCCAGTGGATAATATTACTGTTATGGTGCAAAAGGAAGTGGCGGATCGTATGCAATCAGGTCCTGGAACCAAAAATTATGGGGCACTGTCCCTTGCCGTCCAGTATTATGCAAAGCCATACATTGCGGCTAATGTACCACCAAATTGCTTTATTCCAAGGCCAAATGTGGGATCGGCAGTAATAAGATTAGATCTTCATAAAGCGCAGCCCATTCAGGTATGTGATGAAAATCTAATGTTTCGCATTATTAGAGCTTCTTTTAATCAAAGACGAAAAACTCTGGTAAACGGGCTTAATAATTCTAGTGAAATTAGCTTGCAAAAAGATATTATAGCAGAAGCTATTGAAGAACTGGGGGTTACGCCTACGATAAGAGGAGAAGCTCTGACTCTAGAGCAATTTGCAAAATTAAGCAATGTAATTTATAAAAAAATGAATGACAGGAGAAGTTAAAATGAAAAGGATTGGTAATGTTATAGTAGGTCAGTCGGGAGGACCTACTGCTGTTATTAATTCCAGTTTAGCCGGTGTTTATGAAACTGCCAAAAAGCTGGGTTCCGAAAAAATATATGGAATGATAAACGGAATACAGGGTCTGCTGGATGAGAAATATGTAGACTTAAAGGAACAACTTCCTAATAATCGTGAAATAGAATTACTAAAAAGAACACCATCCTCTTATCTTGGTTCCTGCAGATATAAATTACCAGACCCGGCAGACAAGCCTGAAGTTTTTGATAGATTATTTGACATCTTAAAGAAACTTGAAATTGAATATTTCTTTTATATTGGTGGCAATGATTCCATGGATACTATAAAAAAACTTTCCGAATATGCAGCTTCTAAATCAAGTAAGCTGCGTTTTATTGGGGTACCAAAAACAATTGATAATGATCTTGAGGGTACAGATCATACCCCTGGTTTTGGAAGTGCTGCCAAATTTATTGGTGCTATTATGAAAGAAACAATTGCTGACAGCCTGGTATATGATTTGAAAAGTGTAACTATTGTTGAAATTATGGGAAGAAATGCAGGGTGGCTTACAGGTGCAGCAGCATTAGCTAAGACAAAAGAATGTGAAGGACCTGATTTTATATACTTGCCGGAATTTCCTTTTTCTATGGATGACTTTAATAATAAAATTGTGGAATTGCAAAAAGTTAAAAAATCAGTGGTAGTAGCAGTTTCTGAGGGCATTCGTTTAGAAAATGGACAACTGGTGTGCGAACTAAGTGAACGTAGTGAATATAAGGACCAGTTTGGGCACAGTATGTTAAGTGGCGCTGCAAAATATTTAGCCAGCCAGCTGTCTGCAAAATACGGAATTAAAACTCGTTCCATAGAATTAAATACATTGCAAAGATCTGCTTCCCACCTGGCATCCTTTGTAGATATTACAGAAGCTTACAATGTTGGAGGTGCAGCAGT
>JAQSYR010000105.1 GCA_029256035.1 Anaerocolumna sp.
TGGTTGTGCGAAAGGTGGAGATAAGGACACCACAGCTACAACCCAGGCAACTACAGAGAAAGCAGCAGAGACTTCAGCTGCAGCGACAGAGGGTGAAACAAAAGCGAATCCTTACGAAATAGAAGGAAAGGTAACCATTGCTTATCCGGAAGCAGAAACAGCAGAAATTGTTCCGGTATTAGACGCATTTCGTGCAATGTATCCTAACATTGAAGTGATTGATGAACCATTTCCAGGAAGTACAGGTGGAGCCTTTAATGAATACCTGACCCAAAGAGCAGCTGCAAATCAGATGCCAGACGTTATGTGGCTTGACTGGAATGATTTTGCTCCACAGGTTGCCAGTGGTTTTGTAATGCCTTTGGATGAATTTATGGCAAGTGACCCGGAAGCAGAATACGTTCCTGCCGGTATGACAGATCCTTATACCTTTGGTGGAAAATTATATGCCCTTCCTTGTCAGATGAATGCAATGGGAATTACGCTTAATCTAGATATGCTGGAAGAGATGAATATCGATAAACCAAGCTATGACTGGACCATGGATGAATTTACAGAATTACTGAAAAAAGCAATCTCAAGTGAAACAGTAGGTGCAGCAACACTGGAAGATTTGGATCAGGTATATTCTGCACAGGAAGATGGATATTTTTATCCGGCATACGATTATGTAAATCAAAAATTCGACTTTACAAATAAATGGGTACCTTCAATGAACCGCTTAGCAGAGTTACGTGCAATTCCTGGGTTAGATGCATGGGCAATGAAGTATCCAAAGGCAGAAGATGGAACCACTTCCATGGATAGTGATTATGTAAGTAAGTTTGGGGAAGCTGGAAAAGATGATAATCATTATACTTTCAAAAATGGTATGGCATTACTTTGCACAAATGCAACCTGGAATGATAACTGGATGAGACAGGAAACTCAGATTGAATGGGATTACTGGCCATATCCTCGTCTAGATGCCAATACACCAGTTAAAACACCAATCCATGTGGATGCAGCTTATTTAACAAGTACAGCAAAGAACCCTGAGGCATCTTTTGAATTATTAAAATGGTTAACTTATGGTGTAGAAGGCAATTTACAAAGACTCGACATTTTTGCAGCACGTGGTGATGCAGACGTGGTAGAAGGAGATACTAAATTACTAAAAACCTGGTTTATTCCTTGCACACAACATCCAGATGTAATCGCTAAGTTTGAAGAAAATCCTCACTTAACAGATGGATTTAAAGCCCTATATAAGAGCACAGCTAATTCTATTCGTGGTGATATTAATAAGATTTTACCAGGCTATAATGTAATCTTTGATGATGAAGTAAACCAATTACTAAGAGATGTAAGGGAAGGCCGTGCCAATGCAGCTGACGTAGCACCACAGATTGACGCCAAAGTAAATGCTGCGTTAACAGAACAATTAAAAATATTTAATGAAAAAGTTGGTAAATAGTCAAGATATGTTAAACATGTTTCCTGTCGGATTCCTGTTTGCATAATTCTTAATGCTATAGTTGAATTCTTACAGACATTCCTCTCCCGGTATCACCGGGAGAGGGAATATCCAATACCTTCAATGAATGGAGGGGTTTTATGAAAAGGAAGTTTCTTTCCTGGAAACCTATGTATTTTATTGTATTTATATTTTTTGCGTTGGGTTTATTTCTAGGATTTAATAATGTAGGGGAGAAAAAGAACTTTGAGGCGTCCGATGATTTAGAACGCAGGTATTTACTAAGTGATGAAGAAGTTGCCAAGTTGCAGCTTAATTTTGATGCTGAAAATGTAGTAAGCGAAATTGATCTTTCGAAAGTGAATGTTTCCGGAGATGGGATAGAACCTCAGAGTGATGGGGTATTTGTACCTGCATACGGAAACTGTAATGTTATATTTAATGTTCCTGTAACCGGGGAATATTATATTATGGTTGAATATAAATCAACAGGCAGGAACCTATTTGAAAATCCTGTCAATGTATCAGTAAATAAACAAGATATGGTTTGCTCCCTTCCATTTCTTTGGGCGGATGAAATAACCGAAAAAAGTATGGACAGATATGGCAATGAGATTGTATCCGAACAGTACCAATTTGAAGAACCTGCCCTTTCCTATTTGGAAGACTATGAGCATTTTTATAGAACACCTATTCTTTTTTCTTTGACGGAGGGAGAGAATTTCATAACATTCTCACCTCAAAATCAAGATATGGTCTTTACTAAGATTCGCATACTTTATCCATCAGAAGATATTACTTATTCAGAATATCAGATTACCTATAAGGGAACACAGGAATTTCAGGATATGGTAATAGTGGAAGGGGAAGATTACAGAGCAAAATCCGACTCCTTTATTAGAGGCCGCAATTCTTCCAATACAAGTGTAGTTCCAAGTGATCCTTATATTAAATTAATTAATACAACAGATGATAAGTCCAACAAAGCCATGGGACAGAAAGTAATCTATGAAGTTAATGTTCCTGTGGATGGAATCTATTATCTTTCTTTTAAATACAGTCAACCGTTAAAAACAGGGGGATTGGTTTTTCGAACCATTGAAGTTGATGGAAAAGTTCCCTTTGCCGAAGCAAGAGATGTAGGATTTCCTCATACCGGCATGAATAAATATCAGAATCTAACCTTGGGCACAGAAGAGCCCATGGGAATTTATTTATCCAAGGGATTACATACCATTGCACTTAAGGTAACCGCAGGGCAAACAGATGGGCTATACAGAGATTTATTAGAGATCGTAAAAGAAATTAATGATACAGGTATTGTTCTTAAAAAAATTAAGGGAAGCAATTC
The DNA here is from genome assembly GCA_029256035.1 of Anaerocolumna sp. GTDB lineage: Bacteria > Bacillota > Clostridia > Lachnospirales > Lachnospiraceae > Anaerocolumna. Next base: position 2,808 of record JAQSYR010000105.1, read on the forward strand.
CGATGATACAGCAAAAGTGGATACTAACCGTACCTGGGATATTCTTCAGTATATGCCTGATATTCTAGGTAAACTAGAAGGATGGCAGGAGCGTATCATCGCCGTATACAATGAATTAGAAAAAATCGGAGGAATGGAGCCTTCCTTTGCCAGTGATTTAATGTTAGCAGCGCAAAATCTTAACAGGCTTGCATCAGAACCAAGAGAAATACCTAATCGAATCTCCTTATTAAGCGATGACTCAAGTTCTGCTGCACAACTTATTTCCCTTACCCTGACAAAAATATATGAACAGAACTTAAGTATTGATCGCTTCTATCTTCATGGGAAAGACTATGATCTGCCTTCTCCCAAGGCCAGTATTCTAAAGGGTTTCATCACCAGCTTGAAACAGTTTTTGTATTCATTTTCACCAGTTATGAATGAAAGTGTAGATGTAAGTAATTCTGAGGGAACCTTAACCGTATGGATTAACAAACCTTCACAATATGTAGAGGCACTACGGGAATTAACTGCACAGGATTTTACCATGAAAACAGGAATCGATGTGGTATATTCCATTATGCCCGATGAGAAAAAAATAACACTTGCCAACTCTACCAAAACCAATCCAGATCTAGCTCTGGGATTATCCTACTACCGTCCTGCAGAATTTGCTATGAGAGGAATGGCAAAGAATTTGTTAGAATATGAGGATTTTATTGAATGGTATAGTAAAGAGTATAATATTCAGGCATTGGCTCCTATGGCATATGAAGATGGAATCTATGGTGCAAGTGAGACACAGGATTTCTATGTATTATTCTATCGGACAGATATTATGGATATGCTGGATCTAAAGACACCAGATACCTGGGATGATGTTAAGAAAATGATGCCAATTCTACATAGAAATGCAATGAACTTTAATGTAACTCTGGCAAATACCGTTGGTTATAAAAACTTTGAAACAACGGGAAGTTTTATTTTTCAAAATGGAGGCAATTATTATTCCCCCGATGGATTTACTTCAAATTTTAATGATCCCAATACATTAAAAGGTTTGCGGGAAATGGTAGACCTGTTCCAAGTGTATGGGCTGGCACAAAATATACCCAATTTCTTTAACGCCTTTCGTTCTGGCACAGTTCCAATTGGAATCTCTAACTTTGCAACTTATCTGCAATTACAGGTTGGAGCGCCAGAGTTAACTGGGCGATGGGATATTTCCCTAATACCAGGGACTGTAATGGAAGATGGAAGTGTATCCAGATACTACTCTGCAGATATGACATCAGCCATGATATTCTCTAATTCCAAGATGCAAGACGAAGCTTATGAATTTTTAAAGTGGTGGTTATCCAGTGAAACACAGATAAAGTATGCTACTGACCTGCAGATGAAATATGGTCCGGATTATATCTGGAATACGGCAAATCATGTTGCCATGAAACAGATGTCTTATCCACCCAATCATAAAGAAATTATTTTAGAACAGTGGAAATGGCAGAAAGAAGCCTTAAGACATCCTGCAAGTTACATTTTAGAAAGAGAAGTTAGTAATGCATGGATTGATATAGTTACCAAAGGGGAAAGTTTTCAGCCTCGTATTGATGAAGCAACCCTAGCTTCCAATCGGGAAATGAAGAGAAAACTTACAGAGTTTGGTTACTATGATGAGGAAGGAAATAAATTAAAGGAATATAATGTCCATCTCATTGATGAACTAATGAAAAAATTAGAAGAGAAGGAGGATGGAACGTGAGTAAATTAAAATATAAAAAGGCAGATAACCTGATACAGAGATTTTTAGGATTCCTGGACCATCACTCCGTGTTTTGGATGCAGCTTCCATTTATTTTACTTTTTGTAGTTTTTATTATTATCCCCATCCTTATAGCAATTGTACTATCCTTTACAGATTTTAATTCCATTGAATTCCCCAATTTTGTGGGGTTGGATAATTATGTTAATATCTTAACCAATGATACTATTTTTATGGAAAATGCGTTGCCAAATACCATTCAATTTGCAGTTATTGTAGGCTTTGGCGGATATTTTCTCTCCTTTTTTCTAGCTTGGACCTTAGCACAGGTAACCCCAATTCCCCGAACAATTATGGCAGTGATTCTTTACCTGCCATCTATGACCGGTGGGATTATGCTATCCACTGTGTGGCAGGTAATCTTTGCCGGTGACAAAATAGGGTATTTAAATTCCTTCCTCTTAAAATTAGATTTCATACAAAAACCAATTTTGTGGCTATCCGATGGAAAATACCTAATGACCATAATGATATTGGTAACACTGTGGAGCAGTATGGGAATTGGTTTTCTAGCAATGCTGTCAGGTATTTTAAATATTAATCCAGAATTATATGAAGCGAATGGGTCCATTGGTGTTATGCTTTCAGGTGCTAATCCTACCCCAGGATATGCTGGCCAGCTTTTAGTAACCCATGCAGAAGAGCATGCATTTATCCGCTATGAGATGGGATATGGGGCTGCAGTTTCTGTCTTGATTTTGCTTCTTGTATGGGGAATTTCCCAAATATCAAAAAGGCTATTTGCAGAGAAAGACTGAGGAGGGAATGCTTATGAAACGACGTAACAGAATAAGAATTATGGG
>JAQSYR010000106.1 GCA_029256035.1 Anaerocolumna sp.
ACATACAAACTAATTCCTCCATAGGTTAAAAGGGCAGTTACTAAATAAACAACTAATAGTCCATGGAGAGGATTATTCTCCTTAATTCCCTTGATTACAGTTTCTGTAATGGTATGAATGGCGCCACTATGGTCCAGATATTTGGCCATAACGGAACCAAGAACAAATACCATAAAAAAGTTGATTATAAATTCAGCAAGGTATGTCATAAAAGAATTTTCAGAACCAAACATGGACGTAAAAAACTCCATCTGACTTGCAAGAATAACAACCATGGTTGCTAAAGGTGCAGCAATTAATACACTGATTCCTTTTAGCGATAAATATACTATAAATATTATTGATATTATCAAACCGATAATTGAAATATAATTCATAGGCAGTTTTAGAAACACTTTTCCTTTCTTTTTATCTTAATTAATAAATTCGCTGGCTGCAAATGAGCAGTCAGCGAATACTTAATTTATCAATGTACAGGAATTGACACTAAAATATATCCAATACAATGTAACTCCTATTTGCCTTGTTGTTTTTTACGCAATTTAAATACTTCAAGGAAATTGTCATTCCGCTTACTTATGGCTTCCTCTGCAGAATCCTCCGTATATTCATAAAATCCCTTCTTTGTTCTGATGCCAACTTCATTTTTATCAATCATTTCTTGCAAAAATACTGGTGGCTCTTTCATATCAGATAAAACTGGGAATAATTTTTGTGCAACAAAATATGTAGTATTAATTCCTGCGATATCCTGACCTTCTAATGGTCCTAAAAATACATAGCGGAATCCTAAACTATCTTTCATAACAGTATCGATATCTTTTGCTGTTGCAACATCATTCTCTATTAGCCAGAATGCTTCTCGCAAAATTGCTAATTGAATACGATTTGCAATAAATCCTGGTACTTCTTTTCTTAATACAATTGGAGATTTCCCTACTTCTGTTAAAAACTCTGTTACATTATTTAATAGTACTGGATCTGTTATTCCTTCCATTTGAATAATTTCTACCAAAGGAATTAACTGTGCAGGTGCAAAAAAGTGTGTTATCAGGAATCGTTCCGGATGTTTTGCATATAAAGCCAGTTCCGTTAAAGGAATTGCGGATGTATTGGAAGCAATAATTGTTTTCTCTGAAACTAACGTTTCTAATTCTTCATAGACCTTACGTTTTAAATCAATAATTTCTGGCACAACTTCCACAACCATCTCAACATCTTTTACTGCCTCTGAAAGATTTGTTGTAAACTCAAGATTTTGAAGTGTTTGTTGTTTTTGCTCTTCTGTCATAATTTCTTTTGTAACCATAACAGACAAACTATTATCAATCATTGATTTTGCATGTTCTAAAGCTTCCTCCTTTACATCATATAGTCTTACCTTTCGCCCCTTTTGCGCATATAGCTGAGCTATACCATGTCCCATAACGCCAGATCCCATAACTGCGATTAAATTCATAGATTTCTTTCCTCCTTATATTTAAATAATTTTTAAAATAGCCTAAATGTTTCCTCTAAATCCCCTTATTTTTTTGTATATAACACCATACAAAAATGAACCTTTGAAAAATAATTTATCTTTTTCTTATATAAAAATTCTAACATACAAGTTTAAATTGTCTACTTTGTATAAATTATGAGTTCATAACTTTTGATTATAGAATTGTTAAATTTTTATTTATCTTGTTCGTAAAATATAAAATACTTAAAGTCTGTTACCTATTTATTTTTATTAGAAAGCATGCTATACTTATAAAAGCTTCGGTTTCGTGCATAACTATATTTTCCCTATTATTTGTACTAAAATATTTATAAGAAATATTAAATCATGAGGTGGTAATGAATGGATATCTGGCAAATGAAATATATAGTTTCTATCGTTGAAAATGATTTTAATATCACAAAGGCAGCACAGAAGTTACACATTTCACAACCAGCATTAAGTAAATCCATTACCTTGGTTGAAAGTGAAATTAATATTCAAATATTTACAAGGGTAAAGGGACGGTTAGCGAATCTTACCCCTACCGGTCAAATTATTTATGAGAAGGCAAAAGAAGTCATCCAACATTTTGATGAATTGCTTGACGTATTTGATTTCCGTTCCAAGCACACAGAGGATACCTTAATGCTTGGAATTCCTCCCTTAATCATTACTACCTTCTTCTCTAATTTTTTTAGCCAGTTAAAATATGATCGTCCGGATATACAGATTTCTACCATAGAATTAGGTGCTTCTAAATTAGAACAAATGCTGGAAGAGTTAAAAATAGATTTTGCTGTTTTATTAAAGCCAACTGGTATTTGTATGGATAATTATAATGAATGTTTGCTTCACGAAGGTGATATTAGAATTTATATGTCGGATAAGCATCCACTTGCCGAAAAAGATGTGTTAACATGGGAAGATATTAATCATTGTGATTTTGCTTTATGTGATGATTCTTTTCGTGTACATCATTTATTTTTAGATAAGATAAAAACTGAAAATGTTGTCATGAACTCATTACTTACTGCTTATTCCTGGGATTATCTTTTCGCAACCATACGAGATTCCCAGATGATTACTCCATTACCATATACCTCAAAATATATCTTTAATATGCACGGCGTCAAAGAAGTGCCTATTGAAAACCCTATTCCCTGGCAAATAATACTTGCATATCGAAAAAAAAGTTCATATACACCACTAGAAAAATATACCATAGAGTTTTTTAAGAATTATTTTTCTACTCGACTTTATCCCAATAAGATTTCTGACGAGTTAGAAAAATAAAAAGAATTATATAAAAGTTAGCATTTTCAAAACATAAAATGTTTTTAAGTGAATTTAGAAAAAACCAGCTTAATAAAAGGTGAACTTAGTCCATTTCTTCCGACTTAAGTTCACCTTTATTTTTACTTTATAGGGTCTGAGGGGTTGGATTCTTTCTTGTATTCTATACAAAATAATATTGATCTAAAAATTCATCCAACACTTCTTTATATTCTTTTCGATTCTTCTGACAGGCTTCTGCATGTTTTGCATTGGGAGCAATATAAAGTTCTTTCTTATCTGCCTTAGCCTCATACATCTTCTGGGTCATAGTCACTGGAATAAAATGATCCTCTTCCCCATGAATAAATAATACAGGCACGTTGGTTTGCATTACTCCGTCAATAGGAGCCACATCATAAAACCAAAATCCTGCCCGCAGTTTAATTAAAAGAGCTGCCAGATAAAGAAAAGGAAACGCAGGTAAATGATAATACCTGTGAAGCTGATATTTCGTTAATTCTTTCAAATTAGAAAATCCACAGTCTGCAACAGAGCAGCGTACCCTTCCATCAATAGCAAGATGGGATAATACAGTGGCAGCTCCCATAGATTCCCCCTGGGTAACAATGGCCAGATTAGTACCATAAGTTTCGTAACACCAGTCTATTACTGTTTGCAGATCATATTTTTCATAATAACCCATGGAGGTGTATGCTTTCCCACTACTTCCATGATTCCTATGATCATATGTAAGAACTGTGATACCTCTTTTTAAAAATAATTCTGCGTACATCATTGTGCTGTATTTACCACAGGTATATCCGTGACACAAAATAGCAATTTTTATTTTACCAGAAGGATTATTTAATTGTTCTTCGCTAATTTCATTATTAATCAGCTGGCAGGATAAGGTATATCCATATCTGGATGGTAAATTAAAATCAGTTTTTATCCAACTTTGATATAAGTTCTCTGTAAGTCTTCCGTTTTCTAATTCTCTTTGATACAATCTATCACTATCCAGTACTTCCGGTTTTAATATAACATTTGCCAAAACCCAGGATAAACCAATTAACAGAATTAATAGAATCAATATACTAACAATAATTATAATTGCAAGTTTCATGTTTTTGCACCTTCCTTGCTTTTTCTTAATTTTACTTTTAACATACTAACACATAAATATTTATATTCCCGATATATAATTCTTAAGATTTTCTTATTGTTGAAAACCATTACAACCATGAATATTCATTTAGTTAATTTAAAATTAAGTATAGAATAATTAGTATAATAATTAATAAATTATATTCTATTTTCAATCATCATGGCTGCTTTTCGAAAAAGAAGCAGTCCAATTAGAAATATTGGTATTAATACGCTGATACCTTTATTTACACTTCCTGTTGCCTGACTTATTACACCAATAAGGGTGGTTCCAAGGAAAGATGCACCTTTACCGAAAATATCAAGGATACCAAAATATTCTCCCGATTTCTCTGCTGGTATAATCTTTGCAAAATAAGACCTGGAAAGGGCCTGAATTCCTCCCTGAAACATACCAACGCAGATTGCAAGAATCCAAAAATGAAGCTGAGATGTCATTAAAATAGCAAATATAGTAATGCCAAGATAAGCAAAAATACAGATTGTAATTAAATTAACCGTATTATATTTAAGTGCTAGTCTTCCAAATAGAATGGCAAATGGAAATGCTACTATCTGAGTAACTAATAATGCTGCCAACAGTCCATTACTGTCTAAGCCCAAAGCCTCCCCATAAGCTGTTGCCATTTCAATAATTGTATAGACACCATCGATGTAAAAGAAAAAAGCTAACAGATACATAAATATATGTTTTTCCTTTTTCACATTTTTAAATGTTTCAAATAACCTTTGAAAACTACTTTTTAAGGAGAGATTTTGAGATTCTATGTAATACTTCTGCTTATAATTTTTTAGCAGAGGCAAGGAAGCAAATAACCACCATAAAGCTATTATAACAAAGGAAAGCATCATTGCAGTTGACATTGAAATTCCCAGTGTATCCCCACCAAGTACCAAAATAAGACTTATTATAAAAGGGATAACACTCCCAATATAACCCCAGGCGTAACCTAAAGATGATACTTGATCCATTCGATCTTCTTCTGTAACGTCTGATAACATGGAATCATAGAAAATCAGACTTGAATTGTAACCTATTTTAGCTATCACATATACAATCAGAAATGCAAGCCATGATTGAATAAGACCTAACAAAGCACAGCCTATGACTCCAACTCCGATAGAAACCATAAAAATTGGCTTTTTATGATTCTTATTATCAGCCAAAGCACCAGTAATAGGTCCTATAAAAGCTACCA
>JAQSYR010000107.1 GCA_029256035.1 Anaerocolumna sp.
GACTTTTGATAAAGAAGCTTTATTAAAGACCCAAAGATTTTCAGCCCGAATTGGTTACCGAATGGCCAGTATTGAACTAGAACTTCACGAGTGGAATCTAGTTAATGAAGAGGACAGATTAACGGGATGCTCCCTAACTGGTGTTATGGATTTTAGAAATGCTACTAATCTGTCAGATGATGAATTTATAGAATTATTGAAAGAATTAAAACAGACAGCAAGAGAGGCTGCTTTTGAATTAGCAGATTTTCTTCTTATGAATCGTCCAAAATTAGTGACTACTGTTAAGCCTTCTGGCACTATTAGTCAGTTACCTACCGTATCCAGTGGTGTGCATTTTTCTCATTCTCCTTATTATATCAGGCGAGTTAGAGTAAATGCCAAAGATCCTCTGGCACAGGCATTATATAGAGGACCATAAAACCAAAGTATTTGAATTCCCGGTAAAGGCTCCGGAAGGAAGAACGAAATATGATGTTTCTGCCTTAGAACAATTAGAGTTATATAAGATGATTATGAAAAACTATGTAGATCATAACGCTTCGAATACAATTCATGTCAGACCAAAAGAATGGGATGAAGTTGAACAGTGGGTATATGATAACTGGGATGATATTGTAGGTGTAACCTTCCTGTCCCTGGATGACAGTTTCTATCAGTTATTGCCTTATGAAGCCATAACCAAAGACCAGTATGAAGAGTTATATGCAAAACAACCAAGATTTAACCCATCTATCTTAAAACAGTATGAATCATTTGAGGAAGAATTTGATATTCTGGATGCGGATTGTGATAGTGGAGTTTGTCCTGTTCGTTAAGTCATTGATTCGAGCGTCAAAAGTCCAATTTTTGAATATTTCTGGAAGCACATTATATTACGAAGGATTGAGGTAATGTTATGGAAATAAATGAAATCAAACAAGAGAGTAAAAAAGGAACTAGAACTTTAGTAAAATGTCTGGTATGTGGGGAAATTTTTGATTCCTCCCTAGAGAAGTGCCCAGTTTGTGGAGTAGGCAGAGAGCACTTTATTCCCTATGAAGTAGAAGAAACCGGGTATCAAAGTAACACAGAAGAAGTATTTGTTATTTTAGGAAATGGAGCAGCCGGTATCAGTGCTGCCACGGCTATACGGGATCGTAATAAAACCTGTACCATTCATATGGTTTCCAATGAGTCGGTTCGTAGCTATAATCGACCAATGTTAACAAAAACTCTGATTTCATTAAAAGATATAAAGCAAATAGAAGTTCATAATCCAGAATGGTATGAAGAAAAAAATATTACAAATCATCTTAGTGTAACTATCCAGGAAATAAATACTGAGAAAAAAGTGATAAACTTAAGTGATAATAGTGCAATCCAATATGATAAATGTATCTATGCCTTGGGTTCAGAATGTTTTATTCCACCAATCAAAGGTGCAGATCAACCAGAAGTAATAGCAATTCGTAAATTTTCAGATGTTCAAAGAGTAACAGATTTAATACCTAAAACTAAAAATGCAGTAGTAATCGGTGGCGGTGTTCTTGGGTTAGAGGCTGCCTGGGAGATTAGTAAATCAAACTGCAATGTAACGGTTTTAGAAATGGCAGATAAGTTAATGGGAAGGCAACTGGATCAGGAAGCTGGTGAATTTCTATTAACAATTGTAAAAAATGCAGGAATCCAGTTAAGATTAAATGCTTCTGTAATAGAGATTACGGGCCAGAATGAAGTAACTGGAGTAAAACTTGCTACAGGAGAAAATTTCCCTGCCGATCTTGTCATCCTATCTAGTGGAATTGTTCCAAATACAGCACTTGCAATTGCAACAGGGATAGAAGCTGCCAGAGGTATTGTTGTAAATGAACATATGGAAACAAATCTGCCAGATGTATATGCATGTGGAGATTGTGCTGAATTTAAAGGGGTAAATTACGGTATCTGGCCCCAGGCTCTTGCCATGGGTGAAGCTGCAGGGGCTAATGCAGTGGGTGATGCAGTCACCTATGAGAATGTACCACCTGTTTTAACATTTACAGGGATGAATACTTCCCTATTTGCAGCAGGTGATAATGGAAAGACTCCTGGCATCCAGTACACGACTGTAATGAAAAAAGATGAAACTTTAAAGACCTTTGAGAAATACTATTTTGTAGATGAGCATCTATCTGGAATAATTCTGATTGGTGATACATCAAAAGCAGGGAAGCTTACCAATGACCTGGAGGAGAAAAGGTTATTAAAAGATATGAATTTATAAAAGAATCTTGTGTCTTAAGCTTGCTTATGCAAAAAATATTGATTATAATAGGTTTGTGGTAAAAGTCAAACTGCTTTGCTGATGTTGATTACTTTAAAATTTAATTACTTGACATCAGGTATATACACGGAGGGTTTTAATGTTTAAAGAAATTAATAAAGAATTAGAAAAATTACAGCAGGGAGTCAACCGACGAAATAAAATTGAATCAATGTTAATTAGTTTGGATGAACAATTAGACCAGCAGGAAGAAAAGGCACAAGTATATAAGAAAGAACTTGATGAAGAACAGATTGATGTAGATAGATTAAATAAAACTACAATCACAGCACTATTTTATACAATCTTAGGCAGTAAAGAAGAACAGCTGGAAAAAGAGAGGCAAGAATCTTTATCCGCAAGACTTCGATATGAAGATATTCAAACACAAATTGAAGATACAAAATACCAGATTACAAAATTAGAAGCAGAAAAGGCAGAATTAGAATACTGTGAGAATGCTTATGAAGAATTATTTAATAAAAAGTATCAGATGCTAAAAAATCAGTCCGGTATTCATGCTGATAAAATAGCAGAAATTGAGCATGGTATAGTAGTTCTTAAATCTAATATGAAAGAAATTCAGGAAGCTATCGATGCCGGACAGTTAGTAATTGAAGAAATAGATAATACTAGACGCAGTCTGGATAATGCGGAAGGCTGGGGATTATGGGATATGTTTGGAGGCGGCGGACTTATTACCAATATAGTAAAGCATTCTCACATTGATGATGCAAAAGAGACTGCTTCCAAAGTTCAACGCCTGCTAAATCGTTTTCGAACAGAACTTTCTGATGTTAAGGTATCCTCTGAAATTTGTATTAATATCAATGAATTTCATAAGTTTGCTGACTTTTTCTTTGATGGCTTAATCAGTGACTGGTTGGTACAATCCCAGATTCAGGAATCCATTGAAAGTGTGGATAAAGTAAGACAGGAAGTAACCAATGTAATTGATAAACTAAATCAAATGATGAGAAATTGTAAAGAAAAACATACGACTCTCGAGGAAGAGCTTGAAAAAATAGTTGAATATGCGTAAAAAAAGGTGTCAAAAAAGGTGTCAGGCACCATTACAAAATTCTTACGAAAAGAATAAAATCGTAAGAAATTTGTAATGGTGCCTGACACCTTTTTTTCTTCACATAAACTACATAATTGTATCACAGTCTGTACACGGTATTAAGTTAAGATTGTTTTAAAGATATGTAAAGTTTCTATAAAACAATTTAGGAGATGAAGCTATGGCAGATAGTAATTTTAATCTTATATTTCAAAGGGTAGAAAAAAAGTATTTACTTCATAAAGACGTGTATGAACTATTTCTACAACGGATTGCACCCTTTATGCACATGGATGAACATGGAATACACACCATATGTAATATTTATTATGATACAGAACATTTTGATTTAGTTAGAAATTCCATAGAGAAACCTAGCTACAAAGAGAAACTTAGGCTGCGCAGTTATGGAATTCCTGGAGAGAAAGATAATGTTTTTTTAGAACTAAAGAAAAAGTATAAAGGAACCGTATTTAAAAGAAGAATTTCTTTAAAATTAAAAGAGGCTGAAAATTACCTGGAACATGGAATTATGCCTCAGAATAAATGTCAGATTTTAAATGAAATTGAATATTTTATTAATTTTTATCAACCAACAGGAAAAGTCTATTTGGCTTATGACAGAGAAGCTTATATTGGAAATGAGGACTCGAATTTAAGATTAACCATTGACCATAATATTCGAAGCAGAACCTATGATCTGGATTTGAAAATGGGAGACTACGGAGATCCGCTTTTAAATCCTGGAGAGTTTCTATTGGAAATAAAAATCCTTGCTGCATTACCCCTTTGGCTGGTAGACATCTTATCCGATTTGAAAATTTATCCTGTATCCTTTTCAAAATACGGTAACATTTATAAAAATGAATTAACAACATCACGGAGGAAAGAATCATGTTTACAAGTATCATAACCACAACATCGGAAACATTATCTATTACAAATGCAATTATATGTATGCTGGCCGCCATCATAATGGGAGTAGTCATAGCCTTTACCTATATGAAAAGTGAATCTTACACTAAAAATTTTGTAATTACCTTAGTTTTACTTCCGGTATTAGTACAGACAGTTATTATGCTAGTCAATGGTAATCTTGGAACTGGAATTGCTGTAGTTGGAGCATTTAGTCTGGTTCGTTTTCGATCTATCCCTGGCAGTTCAAGGGAAATAAGCTTTATTTTCTTTGCCATGGCAGTTGGTTTGGCAACAGGTATGGGATTTTTAACATTTGCGGCTATAGTAACAGTTATTGTGTGTGCTGCATTCTTTCTTCTATTAAAAACATCCTTTGGTGATAACACTCATACCAATGATAGAAAACTTAGAATTACCATACCAGAAAATTTGGATTATACAGATGTATTTAATGATATCTTAGAAAAGTTTACAAAAAAAGCATCCTTAGAAAAAGTAAAATTAACCAATCTGGGTAGCATGTTTGAACTGCATTACAATATAACATTAAAAGATGTGAAAGAAGAAAAAGAATTTATTGATGAGATACGTTGCAGAAATGGCAATCTTACCATTATTTGCTGCAGAAGCCAATTATTACAGGAAGAACTATAGAAATGAGGTATAAGATATGAAGAAGAATAAAATTTTAGCCGGAATTATGATTTTGGTTTTAAGTATAAGTTTGATAACAGCGTGTAGTAAGGAAACAGATGAATCAACTGGATCAACAGACAGTCAAACTACAGATAGCACAGAAAGTACAACATCTGGAACAAGTGAGGATACTACAACCTCCGCAGTGCAAACCGTATCCCTTGACACTATTGAATATGATGAAGAAGATTATTATCAGGAATGGGACAGTGATAGTGTAACTTATATTAATGGTTCTGGCAGCAGTGTTCAAGTAGAAGGCGGTGGTGCCACAGCGGATGGAAATTTAGTAACCATATCTGCAAAAGGAACTTATGTCATCAGTGGTCAGATTACAGATGGTCAGATTATTGTTAATGCCAGTGAAGAAGATATAGTTAGAATTATACTAAATGGAGCAGAGATAAGTAGTTTGGATAGCTCCCATTAGCTGATGGTACAACAGATAAACCCAATGCTGCATTATTTAGTAAAAGTGATATTACGATTAATGGCTATGGATCACTAACCGTTAATGGCAACTATAATAACGGAATTACAAGTAAAGATGATTTAATTATCATGAGTGGCAATTTCACTATAAATGCTGTTGATGATGGAATTATAGGAAAAGATAGTGTTGGAAAGGGTTTCGTAGCGGTTGAAGGTGGCACCTACCATATAACTTCAGGAACAGATGGAATACAGGCGGCGACAGCAATCACCACTGGTGGTGGTAATTATGCCATAATTACAGGTGGTGGAAGCATAAATGGAACCAATAATTCCAATAGTGAAAAAAATACAGGATCCTGGGGTAACACACCTGCTTCCGTTGATGGAACAAGTTCAGCAACTTTAAATGGTACCTCAAGTTCAAATACTATAGATGATTCAACTAGTGCAAAAGCTTTAAAAGCAGGCGCTGATATATCAATCCTTGGTGGAGAATTTACTATTGACTCCAAAGATGATGCATTGCATAGTAATAATAACATTAGTATTAACAATGGTACATTAACCATTACTTCTGGGGATG
>JAQSYR010000264.1 GCA_029256035.1 Anaerocolumna sp.
CGGGCTGGTCATCACTGTGCCCATCCGCTCATGGGACATATGAATGTAAATGCCACTTGCAGAGCAAGTTTTTATCTGTATAATACAAAAGAAGATATTGATGCACTGGCAGAAGGATTAAAAAATACAAGGAGGTGGCTAGGTTTTGGATCTAAGTAGTTTATATTCAGAAATTATTACAGAACATAATGCGTCGAACCATAACAAACATCATATAGCGGGAGCAAATCTTACAGAAAAAGGCCATAATCCTAGTTGTGGGGATGAAATTGAACTTGAAGTTATGTTAGAAGATGGTATCATTAAAGATGCTGGTTTTACTGGTGTTGGCTGTGCCATTTCCCAGGCATCTACTTCAATTATGATAGATTTAATCAAGGGCAAAAGTGTAAAAGAAGCAAAATTGCTAATTGAAACTTTCCTTGGAATGATTAAACGTGAGATTACCGATGAGGAAGAATTAGAAGTGCAAATAACATTCCGAGGATAAATTATGAAAATTTACGAAAGATCCTTAATTGAAGGACTATCCTTTGCACTCGACGTTGCAGAAAAGAACTATTTTTCCCATTCGAAACATGTAGCTTATACATCATTTTTGCTTGCAAAGGAACTGGATTTACCAAAAGAACAACAAAAGAATATCTATTATGGTGCATTGTTACATGATATTGGCGTTGGTAATTCTTATACTATGGAAGAACATTGTATGGTTGGTCATGGGATAATACAGGGTTTGCCAATGGAACAATCAATTGCCGAAGCCGTTTTATATCATCACGAATACCAGGATGGAACCGGACCTTTTCATTTGACAGCAGGTAAAATACCGTTAGCTGCACAAATTATATGCCTTGCAAACTTTTTTGACATTAGCTTTATACAAAGAAAAAAGGTAACCTATGACTTAACCCAGGAGATTGATCAATGGATTCATAAAAATGAAGCACTTTTTTATACTTCCCTTGTAAATGCTTTTGAAGCCTTAATCAAGAAAGAATATTTCTTATTGGATTACTACAATAATGAATTTAATTGTATATTATCGAAACGAATCATAATTGAAGAGAATATTTTAGATTTTGACAAAGTTAAATTATATGCAGAAGCATTTTCTAAAATTATAGATAACCGAAGTAAATTTACTTATCACCATTCCCTTGGTATTGCTGAAATTGTAAATAAAGTTACGAAAGCTCTGGGCTATTCCAATGAGATACAAAACAAAATGCACATCGCTGCACTGTTACATGATATTGGGAAACTTGCAGTTTCCAAAGAAATTATTGAAAAAGATGGTCCTTTAACTGAACAAGAACGATTTGAGATAAATAAGCACACCTATTATACCAGATGGATTCTTGAGCAAATTACAGGTTTTGAGGATATCACTGACAATCTGTGATATCTATCAGGCATTAACGGAGGAACGGCCATACAGAGAAAATTTATCTAGTGAAAAAATATGGAATATCTTTAATGATATGGTAAATAGAAAGGAATTAGATGGGATTTTGGTTAATAAAATAAAAGCCATCTTACCATAGAGATTGGAAATAGGATAGCCCCTTACTTTATATACATAAAAGTAAAGGGCTATTATTTAAGTTTTTATTATGATATAAATTTAATCTTCGTCTTAGTATAGTATAAATAATCCATAGCTTTTGACTTTTTAATAAAAGAATTATTTCAGAATGTAATTTTAATAAAGATTAATCATATAATTTAGAAACATATAATTTAAGAGGTATAGGGTATCCTGTATTTCTGATTGTAAGGTTGGTGTCTATTCTATGGAAAATATTAATACATTTTTAGAAGAAACCAATTATGACATCCATTTATACACTTATGATACTATCATGGCTTTTGTGGATGTGGTCATTCCTAGAACACCACTTTTAGCACAAATGTATGGCGAAATTATGTATTATGGAGCTTTGGATTTATATACCGATGAATATCTTATTTTTTGTTTAAACGAATATACAATGCCGTATTCTTATTTAATAGCTGAAATGCTAAATAGGATTGCTATAAAATTTATTAATATACAAGGAATAGAAACTATTGATACTACAACATCATCCGATGCTATATTTTCAAAACTTACTTCAGAGGAGAAATTTTTAGCGCTTACTTTATTAGATGATTATGATGCTTATTTATCTGATGAACAGATTTTTGTTAAATATACAGATTTGGTTTCCGTTGCAAGTTATTTAGTGCGGTTAACCATGCTGGGCTTTTATTCGGAATGGTTTGGCTATGGTTCTACAAGGCAGGAACAGCCAAATCAACGGGTTCTGGAATTTATACCGTTAAGCTGGTATCAGGTTAGTTATCCAGGTAGATCACTAAGTTATATCCAAGAAGTGAATGAATATTATGCAGTAAGGAATCAGTTATGGTAATAAGCAATGGCCCAACCCTTTATCAGAGCATGGTGCAAATAGCAGTTCTAGTTATGATGATTTAAGCATTGAAATTCTCAAACAAAACTTTACAGATTTAGAAGATGATATGAATAATTACTTCTATGGAAAGTTTCGATGGGGACCTGCAAATAGAGCTCATGGACCATGGGCCAGAACCATTGCTCAAAGAGGCTATGCATGGCAAAACTCAGGTGTAGGAGGAAGTACACTACATTATTTTGCTAATTCTCCTCGTGCTTTTCCTGAATCCGTTGATAATGTCTGGCCCATATCTTATCAGGAACTTGTCCCCTATTATGAAAAAGTAGAAGCGACTCTGCC
>JAQSYR010000108.1 GCA_029256035.1 Anaerocolumna sp.
CGTATTATCATCAAATCCTACTACGCTTACCTGATCTGGAACTTTAACTCCAACTTCAGTAAGGGCGCGAATACAGCCCCATGCCATTTCGTCATTTGCACAAAAGAAAGCATCCGGTAATTCTATTCCCTTTACCAGTAAAACTCTCATCTCACTATATGCAATGGCTTCTTCAAAATATCCTCGTAAAATTATATTTTCATCAATCTGCAGCTGATATTTGTTCATTACTTCGCAGAAGGAACGGAATCTGGAATTGTCATCATAATTTACAATACCGTGAATATAGCCGATACGACGATGTCCCTGCCTGATTAGATATTCAGTAGCTAAGGTAGCTCCCTTGGCATTATCGATTAGAATACTTGACATATAATCACCAGAGAATTCCCTGTCAATAAAAACAATTGGCATCTTTGTTTTACCAATTCGATCAATATATTCATCCGACAGACGTTCATTTAATACGATAGCACCTTGGACTCCGGAAGAAATAATCATTCCATAGATTTCTTCACTGGTATCCTCGTTACTTACATAAATATTCAGTAAAAACCCGTTTTTTCTGCACTGCAAATGTATTGACTGCATCAGTACCTTATAGAAATCACCTTGCACGCTGGGTAAGAATAATCCTAAGGTATTGTTTTTATTTGATTTTAGAAACTTTGCATTCATATTGGGAACATATTTTAGTTTTGCAACAGCATCCAAAACCTTTTTTCTAGTTTCCGGTGTAACCACATCTACATTATTCAATACGTTAGATACGGTGGATATAGCTACGCCGGATTCTTTTGCTACATCTTTAATTGTTACCATGATCATCTCTCCGTTCTTACTTAAGTTTAGTCTTAACACCCAAGATTAAGTGATAGGTTATTCCTGTTTTGTTATATTCGTAATCTCTTTACTTTGATAAACCCTTACATAGTCCACTAACATCTCCACAGGATATATGCTTTCATCTACACCATTTGCACCACCCCAGTTACCGCCAACTGCAATATTAAGAAGTAAATGCATCTTCTGGTCAAATGGCCACTCAGCGGTAGTTGGGTTTGGTTTATATTTTACTGGTTCAAAGGTGAAATATAATTCATCATCTATATAAGCCATAATTTTATCTGGCAGCCATTCTACTGTATAGACATGAAAGTCTTCACTGGCTGTTTCAATATACTTTGTTGCTGTTTTCTGTGTTCCGATGGTATGGTAATATGACTTGGTATGAATGGAGGCATGAATGGTATTCTGCCGGTATCCCACATGTTCCATAATATCAATTTCACCTGAAGCTGGCCAGGAGCCATAGACCCAGTCCGTAGGAAGCATCCAGATGGCAGGCCAGGTACCTACTCCTGAAGGAAGTTTTGCTCTTACCTCAATCTTACCATATAACCAGTCACCTTTTCCTTTGGTCACCAGTCTAGAGGAAGTATACTCTTTGCCTTCCTGTTCTTCCTTCCTGGCTTCAATCACCAAATTTCCATTCTCTACAGTAGCATTATCACCATTGGTATAATACTGCAGTTCATTATTCCCCCAGCCATGGCCACCTACGTCGTAGCTCCACTTTGTTTCATCCGGCGCCCCTTCATAATCAAATTCATCTGACCAGACAAGATCATATGTTAATGTATCATAATCATATACAAAACCTTTTGCTCTAATATCCACTTCTGCCACCTCCACAATTGTATCAGGATTTACGTATGCGTCTGAAATTGCAGAACCCACCCGGTATTTGACTTTCTCCTGAGGTGCAGATTCCACTTGAGTAACTGTTTCAACCTGCGTTGTAGTTTCAACCTGATCCTTACTTTCTTCCTGACATGAGGTTAACAGTGTCAGCGACAAAATACAGGCTACAACCAATAGCTTTCTTTGATTTGTCATGATTACTCCCCCTCTGGTACCTATATTTTAGGTAATTGCGAAACTAATAAACATTCTGAATTTTTTCTCTACTATGATTATTCTCCTGTAATACCAGTATTTTCTATTCCCTGAATAAATTGTTTTTGTACAAATCCATATAAAATTAATAATGGTGTGATAGAAATTAAGGTTGCTGCCATCTTATATCCTTCATTAATTTTAAATTGTGCAGAGCTCTTTACCGCAGATGCATAAGTTTCAAATGCACTGTCAAACAAATTAAGTTTTGCCGGTAATAATTCAATGCTGTTACGAACCAAGGTACCTGTTACATAAGTTTCATTCCAGTTCCATACGAAGGAGAACAAGAATACTACAAGTACTGTGGAAAATGAAATCTTTACAACAATCTGATAAAATACCTGAAGAGGATTAGCGCCGTCAATCATGGCTGCCTCATCTAAAGAAAAAGGTATTAAGTTAAAGAAGTTATAAAATATTAAAATTAGTACGGTTGAATATACTCCCTGTCCAGACAATGCCATAAGAATCTGTGGAATGGGAGTTCCTATTAAGTTAAAACCAAGAATTGTCTGACCGGATATGAAAATCATAAGTCTTGGTATCATAAGCAATGGAACTGGAAGAATAAATGCCACCAGTAACATGACAAACCAAAGTTTCTTAAATTTAAAATTATATCTTGAAAATGCAAAACCTGTTAATGCTGATACAACCGTCTGGGCAAAGGCCATAAGTGCTGAAAACCAGATGGAGTTAAAAAGCGAAGATTTTAATTTCAACACATCTGCCGCAACCTTTAAATTATCCGTAGATGGATTCTTTGGAAGCCATTCGATAGATGGATCAATTACATCTTTACCTGACATAAACGTCATGGATATAATACGAAAAATTGGTTCAAGATAGATAAAGCTAATGCAGACCAGCACGAAATAGATACTGAGCTTTAATACTAACTTAAATCTGCTGCCGATTCTTCCTTTTGAGAATATTAGGTTTCTCATATTACGTGCCTCCTTACTTTCTTACTCTCTCGGAATAATAAAAATGCAAGACCGATAATAACAAGAACGATTAAACTATAAATCCATGCATAGGTGGAAGCTACTCCAAGACCACCACTTGTGTTCTCCGTTGCTTTTTTAATCAAGCCGTAGACCGGATTCGTTTCAAATGTACCTAGTTGTGCAATAGTAAATATGGTTACAACCAAAGCAATTGGTTTAATAATTGGAATTGTAATCTTCCAGAGAATCTGCCATGAATTGGCAGAATCAATCTGTGCAGCCTCATATAGGCTTGGATTAATCTTTTGTAAGCCATTAATAAATAATACAATTGGGATTCCGGTAAACCAAAGTATGGTGGAGAGTTCACTAAAAACACTTACCATAATATCCGCTAAAGCAGGTGAATAGCTATCAATCATCTGCAGAATAAAGATATCTGTAAACTGTCTGACTGCTTCCCCTTGTTCTGGGCTAGAGCCAGAATCCAGTAATTGATACATAACAGGACCTGACATAATAATAACAGGAAGGAAGTAAATGGTACGCAAAAATCCTTTTAAAAATACAATTCTATTTAACAAAAATGCTAATATAAAAGAAACAATTACAATAACAAATGCATAGGGAATTACCATTCCAATAAAGTCAAGCAATGCCGGAACAAACTCTACATTTTCAAAGAAAGCCATAGTATAATTGTTTATTCCTATAAACTTAATTTCAAATCCCATAACAGTCTGCTTTACTTCCGTAAAGCTTAAATAGATAGTTGCAATAAATGGTATGGCCGTAAATATGACAAAACCAATAATCCATGGAAGCATAAATAGATAACCGAAACGGTTCTGCCTCTGTTCAAAGGTTTTCATTTTCCTCCGTTTTGCACCTTTCTTTGGAGTGGATACATTCTTGTTGTCTATCTGATTCTTCTTCATTTTGCCACCCCTCTCTATAAAATTACAGATGCACTTAGAGGTGCAACCTTTGTCTGACCATAGGTCACCGTTTCGTCAGTATAATTAATGATTATTTCTTTCACACTGTCTCCATTCGTGTAAGTATTTTTAATTACTCCATTATGAAGAACGGTTCTGCCGGTCCAGGTGTAGCCAATTACTTCTCCTAACACTTCATTTACCTGAGAATAAACATCTCCAATAAGTTCCTCATACTGACTGAATTCAGTGGAATATAAATCAGCTGATACAGTGGAAGCCAACAGATAGGAAGGCTCCTTTGATAATATAAAGGAAGGTGATAAGTTATAGTCAATCATTCTTAAGATGTCCGCCTGTGTGTAGAAAGAAAAATTCGAATACGGTCCATAGATTTCCATTGTTCCATGTAATACCATCTGTAAAAACGGTACTGCATCTGTCTCAAATACATATTGGGAGGTGCCAACGGGAGCCTGTAAATATCGATCCGTATATTTCCATAAATACATGTTTGGATTCTCTAGATTTAACTTAACCTCTTCCGTGGCTTTTTCTAAAGTTTCCTGATACATGGTAATAGCTTCTGTTACTGAAGTTTTTAATCCATCACTGTCATAAGTACTTAATAATATTTCTGAAAGTCCACCAACTGTCATGGATTCACTATAGGAAGATACCCGTTTAAACTGATCCAAAAACCACTCTGCACTTCTCTGTGTGGTAGCATATCGGAATATGCTTACCGGTGAATTTTCTGGGAGTATTCGCTGTTTATCTAATTCTAAGTACCATGAACTTATATGTCTTGCAGCATTACCGTTATTCTTAATCATTAAATCATTTATTATTGTGTAGTCTCTGGCATAGGAGATATCGATTCCTTTTCCGGCAAAGGCAGTAAATAGGTTGTTAAAATCTTTCTCTTTCCCTATATCACTGGAATACTTATCTGCACCTGGTTTTGCTAAAGTTTCTCCACCCTTTTGCCATCCGTATAAGCCAGAGTTTACATTTGTTATGCCATCTTCCATAATTGCACTCAGCATCTGATTTACATCCTCTGTATTGGTAACCACAACTTCTTCTGTGCCTACAATGCCCTTTTTGGAATCAGACATAATGAAATCCAGTCTTAATGGAATATCAGAACTACTGTTATTTGTTGTTTCTGTTAGGATACCTTCATCTATGAGATGCTTACGGTAAGTGTTATACACAAATCTTGGATAAGCCCAGTTATAATAAGTCATATTCTCTTCCGGTTTCATAATAACCTGCATATATTCAGCCCCGCTATCTGCATAAGCTACAAATGCTGCCTGGCCATCTCCATGGGCTATACCAAATACAGGCATTACCGGATTCTTTAAAGGAACCATATCGGATAAAGCACGGTTAAAGAAGGTGTCCTGGGTATAATCAGAACCGTAGATATCTCCTGTATACCCGGAAAATGCAGCACTATTATCCTGAAAGCGGATTAAGCTGCCACT
>JAQSYR010000109.1 GCA_029256035.1 Anaerocolumna sp.
TTTGTAGAAGTGGAAGGGACACCTTTCTATGGATATGAATACGTAGGGATTGAGTATGAACCCAAACAAGTAGAAATAGCAGGGGAACAAAGTGAGCTGGATAAAGTCAAATATATTATTGCTGTCTATAATATCAGCAACAAGAATACGGATATTGAAGATGAAATAGATATTCAGGATTTTATTACAGAAGATGTTATTTTAATTGATAATAATCAGAATGCAGTAATAAATATAGATATTGAAAGAATGAATCAACAGGATCTTGAGGAGTTCCAGGACCAACAGGATCTTAATTATTAAGTGGAAGAATACAAATAACCAATGGCGGTTAATAGGAGGTAGAACTATGGTAAGTAGTAAGGTTGTTGTAAATAATCCCACCGGATTGCATTTACGACCTGCCGGATTGCTGTGTAATTTAGCCCTTGAATACACATCTAAAGTAAGCCATTGAAGAAGGTTTAGGAGAGGAATTTTAATAAATTCAACCTATTAGTAAAGACTATAAATAAAGAATGAAATAATTGTTGCACAATTATACGGCGGGTGTTATAATTATTCAAAATTAGAAAAGCGGACTGGAAAAGGAATGATTAGGATGGGGCTAGAGTAGATAACGCCAAATTATTTATTGTTAAAAAATACAGTGTGATATATCGACTCCATAGTATATAGTTGATTTTATTGTTATGTAATTAATTTATATATTAGGAGGATTTTATTATGATGAATTTTAAAAAATATAAACGTGTTCCGGCAGTTAATTTTTCGGAGAGAGAATGGCCAAATAGACAAATAGAAAAAGCTCCTATTTGGTGCAGTGTTGATTTACGTGATGGTAACCAGGCATTAATTGAGCCTATGGTTGTAGAAGAGAAGATAGAATATTTTGATTTACTTGTGAAATTAGGTTTTAAAGAAATTGAAGTAGGCTTTCCTTCCGCTTCCCAAATCGAATATGATTTCTTAAGACAGTTAGTTGACCGGAAGTTAATTCCTGATGATGTAACAATTCAAGTCTTAGTTCAGTGCAGAGAGCATTTATTAAAAAGAACCTTTGAAGCGTTAGAAGGAGTTAAAACTGCTATTGTTCATATCTACAATTCAACATCTACATTACAACGTGATGTAGTATTTAACATGAGCCGTGAAGAAATTAAACAAATTGCAGTAGAAGGAACAAAGCTGGTTAAAGAATATGCAAAAGAGTTTCCAGGAAAGGTTGTATTACAATATTCCCCGGAAAGTTTTACAGGAACTGAATTAGACTTTGCATTTAAAAACAGAGACAGTATTATTTTAAGTGTTCACCCTCACAATGACAGAGGTACCGGCGTTGCAAGTGCGGAATTATCTTTAATGGCGGGAGCAGATAGAATTGAAGGAACATTGTTTGGTAATGGAGAAAGAACCGGTAATGTTGACATTTTAAATATAGCATTTAATATGTTCTCCCAAGGTATTAATCCAGAATTAAACATTGAAAATATTAATGAAATTATTGAAGTATATGAACGCTGTTGTAAAATACCAGTACATGTAAGACACCCTTATGCAGGTAAGCTGGTATTTACAGCTTTCTCAGGTTCTCATCAAGATGCAATCAACAAGGGTGTAAAAGCATTGATGGAAAGAAAGAGCTCCATCTGGGAAGTGCCATATCTTCCAATTGATCCTGCAGATATCGGAAGAAAGTACGAACCAATTGTAAGAATCAATAGCCAGTCTGGCAAAGGCGGCGTTGCCTTTATTATGGAAACTTATTATGGATATAAACTTCCAAAGGCAATGCACAAGGAATTTGCTGATATTATTCAGAAAATTTCTGAAAAACAAGGAGAAGTTGCTCCGGAACAAATCATGGATGAATTTAAGATTACTTATCTGGAGAAAAAAGAGCCATTGCATTTTAGAAAATGTAAATTTGAGGACCTGTCAGACAGCGATATGTCTTATGATACCCTTGCAAAAATTGTATATACCGATAACGGTGTAGAGAAAACATTTGAAGCAACTGGAAATGGTCCAATTGATGCGGTACAAAATGGTCTGCATCAGGAGATGAATCTAGATGTTAAGGTACTTGACTATTCCGAGCATGCCTTAGGGGAAGGAGCTAATGCACAAGCGGCTGCTTATATTCATTTATTGGATCGTAAGACTGGTAAAACAGTCTTTGGCGTTGGTGTAAGCTCTAATATAACAAGAGCTTCCATACGAGCAATTTTTAGTGCATTAAACAGGTTATAATAAAGTTATAATAAAGGTTATAATAAAGGATACAATACTAACTGTCAATTAGAAGTATTGTATCCTTTATTTTTAGGGTTTTTAGGGTTTCGACACGGGTATTATTGACTTGCTATACTGAAAATGCTATAATTTAGCCCGAGGTTTGAAGTTATATCCATTTTTAAAGAATATGCTTCTAGAAAGGACTGGTATATATTATGAAAAAAGTTATAACCTATGGTACTTATGATTTACTGCATGTAGGGCATATTAATCTATTAAGAAGAGCAAAAGAGATGGGAGACTACCTATTAGTAGTACTTTCTTCTGACGAATTTAATGCAATTAAACATAAAACAGCATATCATTCTTACGAGGACAGAAAAATAATTCTGGAAGCAATTAAATATGTAGATGAAGTTATTCCTGAATATAATTGGGAACAAAAAATAAGTGATGTTGTAGATAATCAGATTGATATTTTTGTTATGGGTGATGATTGGAAAGGTCAATTTGACTTTTTAAAAGACTACTGTGAAGTTGTTTATCTACCAAGAACAGACGGAATCTCAACAACAAAAATAAAAACAGATTTGCATCTAGGCAAAAAGGAGAATAACCAGTAGGAGATGTCCATGGGAAGTCTATTATTTAATATAAATAAAGTTTTGAAGAAGTATATTAAAAAGTTTCGTAAATTAACAAAAAAAATAGTGATTCAACTATATCAGATAGAAACTAAATTAATTCCTATACAAAAAGATATTATAGTATTTGAAAGTAACTTGGGAATTAATTATACAGGAAATCCCAGATGTATCTACGAAGAAATGGTAAAAAGGGGATTAGATAAAAAATATCGTTGTTACTATGTATTCAATGATATTTCAACCAAATTACCAGGGTCTGTCACCAAGATAAAAAGGACAAGATTAAAATACTTTTTTATCCTGGGTATTGCAAGAATACTAATAAGCGACACAAGGCAGCCTACCTATATTAGAAAAAGAAAAGGTTTCACCTATATACAGACATGGCATGGAACACCTTTAAAGAAATTAGCATTAGATATGGAATCCCTAAACATGGGGGGACAGACCAATTTAGAAAAATACAGGAGTGATTTTGTTCATGATTCCAGAGCTTGGGATTATCTTATTTCCCAAAATTCATACTCTACTGAAATTTTCCGCAGAGCGTTTGCTTTTGATAAAACCATGTTAGAAATCGGATATCCGCGAAATGATATTTTGTTTCACAGTAACAACCCAGAGTCTATTCTAAAGTTAAAGAGGAAAATGGGATTACCCACAGATAAAAAGATACTTCTTTATGCACCTACTTGGAGAGATAATGAATTCTACGATAAAGGTGCCTATAAATTTACCCGTGCCATGGATTTTGACTTGCTTCGGGAAAAATTAGGGGATGAATATGTATGTATTGTAAAATATCATTACCTTGTAAAAGAAAAGTTAGATTGGTCCGCCTATGAAGGATTTGTATACAAATTTGATATGTGTGAAGATATTGCTGAGCTGTATCTTGTATCCGATATGTTAATTACGGATTATTCTTCTGTCATGTTTGATTATAGTATTCTTAAGCGACCAATGTTTTTCTTTGCTTATGATTTGGAAGAGTACAAAGATAATCTTCGAGGATTCTATTTTGACTTTTTGGAAGAAGCACCGGGACCCATTACCAAAACAACAGAGGACTTAGTAGATTCCATTATAAATTACAATACAGATGATTTTAAAGAAAAGTACCAGATGTTTTATTCTAAATATAATCATTTGGATGATGGACATGCATCAGAGAAAGTAGTACAGTTAATAGAGAAGATAATTAACCTGTAGGAAGCTGGAATCATCAAAATAAGTTGAGGTAAAATGTGAATGATAAATAAATTAAAAAGTACTCTGAAAATAAAGGCAAAAGGGGCTTATCATGGTCTCCAGGCTATGGTAGAAAAGCGTCAGGTAAATGCTAGACTGGACAATTATGATCCAGCGCCAATTCGTAATGTCAAACCGGATAAAATCAAGAAAATTACATTTGTAATTGAACGTATGGCAAAATATAATGGTGGACAAACTTCCATACTCAGATTAGGGACAGAACTTTCAAAGCTAGGGTATGAAGTTGGTTACGTTGTTTATAAAAACCAGACAAAGTCTGATATGGAAGAGTGTGCAAGTTCCAATCTAAGTAACTATCAGGGGGAAATGTATCCCAATAAGTACCTTTATAAATTGCACTCCGATATTGTAATTGCCAGTTCCTGGGATACTGTATCCTTTGCCAAGAGAATGAAAGGCTACAAAATGTATTTCTTGCAGGATTATGAGCCTTACTTCTATTCATTTGGTGAATTATTTCTGATGGCAAAAAAGACCTATGAACAAGGTCTTCATATGGTGAGTCTTGGTAACTGGAACAAAGAAATGGTAGAGAAGAATTGTAATACCATATCAAGAATAGACACTATAGAATTTCCCTATGAGAAAAAAGAATATCCTCTTTGTAACAGGGATTACCAAGGATATAGTAAAAAGAAAGAATTTGTACTTGCTGTTTATTTAAAATATTACGGTAAGAGATTACCTAATATAACACAATACCTGTTAAAGCAAGTGAAGGAAGAGTTTATAAAGGACGGCATTACACTTCAGATTAAGTATTTTGGAGAAGATAAAAGTTTTCATACAGAGGCTGGGGAAAACCTTGGCATGTTATCGAAAAAACAGTTATTTTCCTTATATAAAAAGGCGGATTTTGGTATGGTAGCATCCATGAGTAACATTTCATTGGTGCCTTATGAAATGCTAGCTACAGGACTTCCTTTAATTGAGTTCGAAGATGGAACTTTCCCATATTTCTTCCCTGACAATAGTGGAATCTTAACTTCCCTAAACTATATGGATTTATACCATAAAATAAAAGAAGTGTTAGCTAATCCTAGTAAACTTGAGGATATGCATAAGACGGCAGAAAGTTATATGGAATCCTTAAGTTGGGAAAAAACAGGACTGCAATTTCATGGTATTTTACAAAGCTTATTATAGTAATTTTGTAATTAAAGGATTTGCTGAATATTATTATTAGAAAGCTTGTTGGAGGTTAAGATGCGAAGTCTGATTAAAAGATTATTGCCAGGATGGTTATTATCCATACTTAAGCAGATACGCTATTACATCATAGTCTTTCTGTTTTATTTGTTCCGTCTGGTACCAATTCATCCTAGAAGAGTTGTTATATGCAATGTTTGGGGATTTGGAGATAATGCAAAATATGTTACGGAAGAACTGGTAAAAAGGAAGAAAAATATCCAGATTATTTTTATAACCAACCATCCTGAAAGTGCCTTTGCTCCAAAGGGTGTTTTAACTCGAAAAACAAATTCCCTAACAGCCATTTATGCTCTGGCTACTGCAAAGATTTGGGTTGATAATAACCGTAAAGAAAATTATATTAGAAAAAGAAAAAATCAATATTATATTCAAACCTGGCATGGTGGAATTGCACTGAAAAGGATTGAGAAAGATTATGAAGATAAATTAGGACCGGACTATGTGGCAAATGCAAAAAGAGATTCAGCAATGGCTGACTTATTTGTATCTAATAGTAATTTTTGTACCAATTTATATCGAAATAGTTTCTGGTATCAGGGAGCAATTTTAGAATGTGGCAGCCCACGTAATGATATCTTATTACAACCCGATAAAACTTTAGCAGGACAGGTCAAAAAGCGTTTAGGTGTAAGGGAAGACTTAAGAATTGTTATTTATGCACCAACCTATAGGGAAGGCAATGATACACGCGCTTATCAAATGGATTTTCATAAGGTATTAAAAGTACTGGAAGATAAGTTTGGTGGCAAATGGGTATTTGCAGTACGCCTGCATCCTTTGGTTTCGGAACAAAGCAATTGTATCAAATATTCAGA
>JAQSYR010000110.1 GCA_029256035.1 Anaerocolumna sp.
GCTATTGCTAAATAATGTCGATTAGTGTTATAATTATTATAATTTAATTTTCAAAAAATGCAAGAATACAAGACTAATAAATTCAATTCTGGGGTGGAACAGTTGAAAGAAAAAGTGGAACGTTTGGCAATGGGCAAATTTGAATATGAAACACCTGATATTATGTTATCAGAACATGAATTACTTGCCAGTGTAGTGGCAGGAAGTTCTTATTCTGGTAGTTTTACCATTAGGAATAGTAATCATACTCCCATAAAAGGAGTGCTTTATGCTTCTAGCAGTTGGATAGAGCTGGAACAAACCAATTTTAATGAAGCAGAGAATACCATTGTATATTGTATCCGAGGGGAGAAAAAAGAACCGGGAGACAGATTAGATGGCTTTATTCGAATTGTAAGTGATAGTGGAGAAATAAAGTTACCGGTACATATGAACGTGGAAGCTCCTTTTTGTACAACTTCTATTGGTAAGATAAAGGATTTGTTTCAATTTGCCAATTTAGCTAAAACGGATTGGGATGAAGCATTAAAATTGTTTCAGTCAGAAGAATTTTTGAATGTATTTTTGTATTATGACAGCCAATATATTTTGTTATATCAGAATCTAAGAAGAAGCAAATCCATGAATCAGGCAATGGAAGAGTTTTTAATAGAGATACACAAAAAACTTAGAATTACCCTTTCTGTAGACAGGGCCTATGTTCAATACCAGGTGGGTATGGAAAGTTTTCAAGATAAAATTATGCTATCAAAGGACAGCTGGGGGTATACAGAAATCAGCATAGAAACAGATGCCCCATTCTTAAGTCTTGGGAGAAGTATTGTTCAGTCGGATGACTTTCTGGGTAATTCCTATCCTCTGGAATTTGTTATAGACCCTTCCCCAATGGAGGCAGGAAACCATTACGGAAGAATTTACATAAAAACAGTATATCAGACTATTACAGTTGAAATAATCTGTAAGTGCCACAGGGATAAGGAAAAGAATAATCCTAATCGAAGAAAGTTAAAAGATTGTAATACTAGTATTTTTGAAAATTATTTAAAGTTTCGTACCAATAAAATTGCACTTAGCCAATATGTAGAAGAGACAAGTACAGCACTAAATACATTACAGGATTTGCAGAAAGATTTAGTTGATATTTATCCATTAATACAAATCCATTTACTATTGATTTCTGGTAAAGAAGAACAGGCCATGGAACTATGGAATGGATTAAAGGATAAAACTTTTGAATGGAAAGAAACTGCAGTGGTAAATTACCTGGGATATTTGTATTTAGAAGCCCTCCTTTTTAAGGAAGAATCAATTATTAAAAGAAATCTTGAGATAATTCAAAGATATTACAGGGAACAAGAGGATGACTGGAGAATTCTATGGCTCTTATTATACGTGGATACTAAGTATGATGACAATGGAGCTTTAAAAATAGCAGATATTAAAACACAATTTGAGAAAGGCTGCCGCAGTCCCATCCTTTATTATGAAGTAATGACAGCGTATAACGGGGACCCATCACTTCTTCATGAGCTTGGGCAATTTGAACTACAGGTAATCCATTGGGGACTTAAGTTCCATTATCTGTCCTATGATGTAGCTTTGCAATTTACTTATTTAACCGGGAAATTAAAAACCTTTCATCCATTGGTATACCGGTGCCTTGTTAATTTATACGAAGATTTTAAGTTAAATGAGGTGCTGACAGCAGTATGCAGCCTGTTAATTAAGGGAAATAAGCGAAGTAACAAATACTTTAACTGGTTTCGCTTAGGAGTTGATGAGCAATTACGTATTACGGAACTCTATGAGTATTTTATGTATACCATAAAGGAAGAAGAGGATATACCATTGCCCCAATCCATTCTCCTGTATTTTATCTACAATAGCAATTTAAGCGACCGTAAAAAAGCTTTTTTGTATGCCTATGTAATTAAGAATAAAGATACCAATCCGACTATATACAGAACCTATCTTAAACATATGGAACAATTTGCCCTAAAGCAAATAGCAGCTCATAACATGAGTGCCAATCTTTCTGTAGTATATGATGAAATGCTGATTCCAGACATTATGACACCAGAGATTGGGGGCCATCTTCCTTATGTTTTATTTAAGCATGAAATATTTTGTAAAAATCCTAATATGAAAGGAGTTTTTGTTGTTCATAAAGAAACAACAAAGGGTGTCTACACCCCTTTTGTAAATGGAGCTGCCTTTATTGACATTTTTACAGAAAATCCACTTGTGTTTTTAGTAGATAGTGTAGACAATTTATATATCAGCACCATTGAATATACATTAAATAAGCTGATTCGTTGGGAAAACTATGTGAATTCCTGCCTGAGCTTAGAAGCTGATCACCCCATGTTACTACTTAATCAAACAGAGAAAGCCCTTAATTATCAGAAATTTGATGAAGGCTCCATCCTATTAAGAAATAAAACCCTTGGAATCCCCGATTTAAACGAAACGTATTATAATTCTAATAGGATAGCATTTGTCCATTATTACTATGATAATTATGAAGGTGAACAGTTGGATTTCTATTTAAAGCAAATGAAATTACATCTTCTAAGTACTTTAGAACGAGTAAAAATAATGGAGCTACTTATTGTAAGAGACCTTTACGAAGATGCAAAAGCTGCTTTAAAAGAATATGGATTTGAAGGCTTGTCCCTAACCCGGCTTATTAAGTTTACCTCTAGACTACTTCAGATAGAAACTGAGCAAAACATAAGTAAGACTTTGGTGAATTTAAGCCATTATATATTTACACAGGGCAAATACAATGAAGATATTCTGGCATATTTGGTAAAACACTTTAACGGAACAACCGAAGAGATGCTTGAAATCTGGAAAAGTGCAACGGCATTTGATATGGATACCAAGGATTTAGAAGAACGATTGTTGGGTCAAATGTTATTTTCAGAAACTAATCTTCCCAATTCTGTATCTGTTTTTCTGTCCTTTTATAAAGCGGGAGGACTTGGCAAGATTACAAAGGCTTTTTTAAACTATAATGCATATAAATACCTGGTTAAGGACAGGGTAATTCAGCCTGAATTATTTTCCATTATGAGAAAAGAATTGTACTATGAGCCAAATGACATCTGGACCCTTGCTCTGATAAAAGAATATTCCAATGTTTCTAATTTATCGGAAGAAGATATACATTTTATTGATTTTAATATTCATAAGTTTGTAGATCAGGGAATCATTCTGCCAGTTTTTCAAAAATTTAAAGATTTATTTACTCTTCCACCAAAATTAAATAATAAATGTTTCGTAGAATATAAAACAAATCCTGCTCACAAGGTTCGGATTCATTATCAGATTGAAGATAAAAATAACTTAGAAGAGTACGTTAACGAAGAGATGAAGAATGTATTTATGGGTATCTTTGTAACGGACTTTGTGGTATTCTACAGTGAAAACATTCAGTATTATATTACGGAAGAGGATGAAGAAGGACAAGTGGGTATCAATCAGAGTTTTCATATCAAGCTGGATGGAAATTGTCTGATCGAGGATGCAGATACAAGCTATCATCTGATTAATTATATATTAACGGCAATTGATATGCAGGATGAAAAAACAGTTATGGAGAGTATGGAACAATATATAAAGACAAAATTTCTTATATCCAAGCTATTTCAACCGTTATAATAATGGCGTATAAATGGAGGTTTTTAGATGAGTGACCAAAGAAACCTGATAATTGGCTTAGATTTATCCCCAAAGTATACCCAGATATGCTGCTTTAATTACAAAACTTTAGAAGCAGAATCCTTATGTATTACAAAGGATAAATATCTGATTCCCACTGCTTTAGGAGTTAAGAATTACTCCAAGGACTGGGTGTTTGGAGAGGAAGCAGTTTTGTGTCAAGAGAAAAACACAGGAATATTCATTGACCGATTACTGGACCGGGTAAAGAAGGAAGAAGAAACCGAGATTTTTGGAACTTATCTTTCTGCAATAACTTTGCTGGAAAAATTTCTTCGCAAATGCCTACAGGTAGTAAAAACATACTACCCCAATAACAGCATTCTTAAAATAGTGGTAACTGTGAAGGAGCTGCAAGATACAGTCATAACCGGTGTTTATCAGGCACTTAAGAATCTTGGAATTGATAAAGACAGAACATTGGTTCAAAGCCATGCCCAGAGCTATCAATATTATGCACTAAGCCAAAGTAAAGAATTATGGGAAAATGATATTGGGTTATTTGACTTTGACGAAATAGGATTAACCTATCATCAAATAAAGATTAACCGAACCGAAAAACCTTATGTAGTCAGCCTATTGGAAAAAGATTATAGGGATCCTTTAAGTTTTGAAATGCTTGAAAAGTATAAAGAAGGAGAGAATCTGGAGTATATTTTTCAAAATATAGCAAGAAACGTACTTCATAAACAGATTGTTTCTACCATATATGCAACTGGAATAGGGTTTGACAGTAGTTGGGCAGATAATGTATTAAAAGACCTGTGCACTGGAAGAAGGGTATTTAAAGGACAGAATTTATATGCCAAAGGTGCTTGCTTTGCAGCAAAAGAGCTAACAGAAAACAAATCATTAAATGATTTTATTTTTCTTGGCAAAGAAATGATTCCAGTGGAAATAACAACACAGGGATCTCTACAGACTGGGGTGGCAGAAGTTGTGCTGGCCAAGGCATTTCAACCATGGTATGAGGTAGATACCAGAATGGATTTTATTCTGGAAGAGCTTAATGAAATTCCAATTCTTATGACCAATCTATTACGAAAAGAGTCAAAGCAATACTTAATTCCATTACATGAACTTATGAATCGTCCCAACCGGACCGCAAGAATAGAATTAAGATTAAAATTTTATAGTCAGACAACGGTTGTAATTACTGTAAAAGATAAAGGGTTTGGAAGTTTTTATCCTAGTTCCAACAGAATATGGGAAGAAACTATTGAAATCATATAAACTGCCAGGAGGAAGAAATGGGAAGACTTATTGTTTGTCA
>JAQSYR010000111.1 GCA_029256035.1 Anaerocolumna sp.
TATTTTCTACATTTACATCCATCTCTGTTTTTTCAACTAATCCCTTTTTTGTATTTCCCATCTAAACTCTCTCCTTTTTTATACATTCCGTAACTTCTGCAACTACATCACCATCGGTAACACTGATACGAACCTTTTCTCCAACAGTTACTTTATCAAGTTTATTTACCACTTTGTTGTCACTGTTTAAAACAAGGGCGTACCCTTTATTTAATTTGCTTAAGGGCGATAAGCCTTGGAGTTTCTCTATATAAATGTCCATTTGATGCTTTTTCTTTAATACAATATTTGTTATCAAATGGTCGAGTTTTTGTTCTAAGTCAATTAATAACTGTCGTTTTTGTCTGATTTGATAAATGGGGCTGGCATAATTTAACCTTAAGGACAATTGTTTTATTTCACCTCGATAAGCATTTATCTTCTTTTGCATGATACGATTCAAATTCTGATTATATGCTTCCAGATTATATATTATGTTTTTCCAATCCGGAACAGCCAGTTCTGCAGCTGCTGATGGAGTTGGTGCTCTTAAATCAGATACGAAATCAGCGATAGTAACATCTGTTTCATGTCCTACCGCAGAAATAATTGGAGTTTTACAAGTATAAATAGCCCTTGCCACTATTTCTTCATTAAAAGCCCATAAATCTTCTATGGACCCACCGCCTCGTCCTACAATAATTGTATCAACGCCAAGCCTGTCCAATTTATGTATACCGGTAGCAATGGTTTTGGCCGCGCCGTCTCCCTGTACCTGCGCAGGATACAAAATCAGCTGTATATAAGGATTACGTCTGGTAGCTATATTTATAATATCCTGAAGAGCTGCACCGGTTTTTGCAGTCACAATTCCTATTTTTTTGGGATAAGCCGGTATCGCCTTTTTATGTGTACCAGCAAACAGCCCTTCTTCTTCAAGTTTCTTTTTGAGTTCCTCATATTTTTGGTGCAAAATACCAGAACCATCTAATAGGATTTCTCTGGCATAAAGTTGATATTTGCCATCACGCTCATATACATTAACACTTCCAAGGGCGATTACACTTTGTCCTTCTTTTAGCTGAAACTTAAGTCCGCTTCTTTGTCCAGCAAACATAACACAGGCCATTTGGCCTTTGTCATCCTTTAAGGTAAAATAGATGTGGCCGGACGTATGATATTTACAGTTAGACACTTCTCCCTTTATATATATATTATTTAGGGCATAGTCTTTAATAAACATATTTTTTATATACAGGTTAACCTGGGTTACCGAATATACGTTATTCATTCCACACCTCATCTCATGTAAATCAAGCTATTTTAAAAGTTTAGCAAGTACTCCGTTAACAAAAGATCCTGAGGAATCTCCCCCAAACTTCTTGGCTATTTCTACGGCTTCATTGACTGCAACTTTATTTGGTACCTCTTGATCATAAAGGATTTCAAATATAGCAATTCTCATTACAGTAAGATCTACTTTACCTAAACGGTTTAATTTCCATCCGCTTGATATCTCTTCCAAAGTCTTGTCAATCTCCGTAATTTTATCCAGAATTTCATGAAACCTTTCCTTTAGATACTCCATATCTGCTTCTTTTGGTTCTTCTAACGATTCAAAATAATAATCAATCTGTTCATTTAATTCAGTTTCCGCATAAAAGTCTCTGCGAAATAACATTCGAAAAAGGTGTTCCCTAATCTCTCTTCTGCTCATTGTTTCCTCCATAAAAGCAACTCTAAAATAACATGCTTCTTTATATAGTATATCCTAATTATTTTTAAGCCCTTAAAAAATAATACATTTTATAAACACATAAACAACCCTTAAATAAAAATTATCCAAGGGTTGTTATATCTAGACACATTTGATTGTAATAATTTATTTATTTTTCTCAATATTCACTCCGGCAATTCTGATATTTACTCCGGATACAGTTAAACCGGTCATGTTCTCAATAGCTGCTTTTACTTTCTCCTGTACCTGTTTTGACGTATTCGGAATATTATATCCATATTCTAATGTCAGTGCTAAATCAACAGTTACTGAATCAGCATTTACGTCAATTTTAACGCCTTTTGAAAGATTTTTCATCCCAAGCTTGCTAACCAGTTCATTGGTTATATTACCAGACATGGAAGCAACTCCTTTAACTTCAGTAGCAGCTAATCCGGCAATGGTTGCTACCACTTCATCTGCTATCTGAACTTCTCCGACATTACTATTCGCATGTATTTGATAAGTATTTCTATTCTCCTGTTCTTTCATTACAGTCTTACCCTCCTGGTTTTACAATCTCTATTCTATATGAACAAACAAGGTTATTATATGGTTATTATATCAAACTTATAAATATTTGCAAACCATTTTATTCATATTTATAGTTTCCTGTACCATAGGACGTATGTATTATTTCAAATCAGGTGGGACAAGGCAGGAAATTTAGTAGATTCTATTCTTCTTTTACAACAGGAGTAATTACAACTTTAGAAACATCCACTTCTGTATTTCTTGTTACAATATCCTGGATTTGAGCAACATCCTGTTCATTTATGCTTGTTGCATTAATGATTACTTCAACATTGTCTTCTCCAAAGGTAACAACCGCATCACTAAAACCTTTTGCTTCTAATGCAATTTCTGTATTAAATTCTTTTTCTGCCAATGCCGTAAGGTTAATTAAAGCAGCCACTGCATCTGCTTTATCCTCTTTTGAAAGATTTACGTTGTCAATAATTGAATTTAAAGTTTCCCTGCTTTTTGCTCTCAGTTGTTCTCTTGCAAGTTTTGCAGTAGCAAAATAGTTGGCAGGTATTGAAGTACTAACTAAAATAGCTTCTCCAGGTGCTGCAGTATCCTCATTTTCTGCAACTACTTCGCCTGTATCAGAGACAGCAAGTGGTCTGCATTTGCTTCTTCCTCTGTAACAACCTCTTCACCTTCACCAGCTGCTACATCTTCTTCATCATCTAGTAGAGAGATTAGATCACTTTGTAAGTCGTTATCTTCAGCCGTAGCATCACTTGTATCATAGTCTAATACTTGACCATTATCAAAATCAGCAGTATTAGTTTCATCGTTATTGTTTCTGTCAGAATAATTCAGATACCCTGCAATTATTATCATTATAGCTAGCGCCACAATAATAATCTGGTTCTTCTTAAATATATTCTTGTCATTATTACAGGATTATCTCCACCTCCAGCTATTACCACGATGCCTGCTACTTCGGGTTCTAACTCCTGAATAATAAACGGCAGGCTTTCACCACTCCCATCGTCCACAATTACTGTGCTATCTTCCTTGTCAATACCACTACTAACTCTGTTTCCGCCCTCCCCATCTGATTCGTTCATGCTCTCTTGTGTATACGGCTGATCCTTTAGAACAATTAATTCTTTGGAGGCTTTTAAGGTAATCATAACATCAACTGCACCAATGCCCTTCACTTTAGCCAGAATATTTTCTAAACGTTCCTCCATTAATTTTGCATAAGTATCTGTTTCAGCCTGATCCTCCTGATTTACAACATCACTTACAGATATAGTTTTTGCCGTATTTCCTGAAGTATCAGAAGTTTTATCTGATGAAAACAAATCAGGAAATGATAATACAAGCAGAAATATTCCTGCCAAGAGCATTATAACCAGCCTGGAAGGACCTATTTCCTTGAGACTTAGCTTTTTCTTTTCCTTTTCCATACTTTTCTCCTATACGTGTATAACAGGAATCTTCATTGTTCCTGTATACTAATATTTATATTATCAGGTTGCATATTATAGAAGTCCGATAAGAGGTTTTTTATATTAATTTCGTCTGGAGTAAGTATATCGTCAGAGGATTTATTTTCATCCTCTCTATCTCCTACTCTAATTTTATCGATTATTACTTTATTAATAGAGGAAGATTTCGTTTTCTCTTCTTCACTTAACCCAACCGTTACTTCCAGATATTTTAGTTTACCAAAGTTCTCATTGCTCTCATCTTCTTCAATTTGAATATTTATATCCTGTAAATAATAACCTTTACTCTTTAATAATCCATCCACCTGTTCCTTAATAATAGTTTTATATTCTTCAATAATTGATGACATTTGATTTTGTTCAGAATCAATAAGCCTTCCATTATAATCATTGGCTTCCGCCATAAACAGATTAGTTGACAAGTAGTAATCCAGACTATCTTCTAGCTGAAATAACTGCAAAAGTGGCGATACAACAAGTAGTACAAGTATAATACCAGTTATTAGGTTAACGTATTTTTTATAGGAACTCTTTCCCAGGAGATTTCCTATAATTGTAGTAAGAACCAGAAAAATAACCATGTTTCTTACCCATTCATAGATCATTCCCATATTATTTCTCCTATACTTATGAATATTAGTTTATGTTGTAGTTGCTGCAACTATGGTAATGGTTAGTAGAAATAAAACTGCTCCTACAAAGACCGTTTGCAATAATAATCCGGCTGCTTCTGCCGATGCGCTGACACAATTTAGCATTCGCTTGTCCGATATGGGCTGTACTGCAGCACAGCTAATACGATAAATCAATGCTGTAACAACTAACTTAATAATAGGCACTGCGCAAATAATTAATATTACAATTACACCTGCAACACCAACAGCATTTTTAAGAAGCACCCCTGCACCTATAATACTTTCGGCAACCCCACCTAAAACATTTCCCACTCCCGGAATGGACCCTGCAGCCTTAATGAATACGGATCGTTTAATGTTTTCTGCCACGGGTAAAATTAATCCTTGAATGGCATTTACACCAATCACTACTGCTAACAGTGTTTTTAACATCCATTTAATAACAGTAGAGATAAGTTCTGCAAGTTTTGAGAGCATGTCATCTTTTGAAAGATTATTTGCCATACTTACTATTAGAAAAATATTTATCATAGGTATTATAAGATGAATCAGTAATGCATCTACAAAGGTTATCAAAAACAAAGTTGCCTGATAATAAACCATGGAAGTTGCAGCTCCCGATGTAAATGCAACTGTTATGAAATAGGAAGGAATCAGAACTTTCATAAATTCCAGAATTGCTGATAAGGTATTATCTGCTAATCTGGCTGCTGAAATAAAGGAAACAGTTAAAATACTAAATAATAGTAAATATGCAATATAAAATCCTGTTTCTGCGATCTGGCTATTCTGAAAAGCATGAGAAAAATTAGTGAAAACTGCAGCAATTACTGCTATGGATATTAATCCGGTAAGGGTTCCAATATTACTTTGTACTTCATTTTTAATGCCTTCTTTTATGTCCCCTGTTAATGTCTTAAAAGAAAAATCATTTTTACCTGAAATAAGATCCATTACATATTTTTCAAAATTTATTTTTTCATCTGCCTGTAACACATCGTCAATTACCTCCTGAATTGTCTGATAATCAATATCTTCATCATTCACTGTAATTGTATCATTGGCATAGATAGTATCCCCGTTAACCAGAAGAAGGAAGATGACATAAACAGTAAATAAGATTTTTCTTACTACCTGCCGCCTTTTTAATAGATTCAATTTAGCCCTCCTTTATGCTGTCAGGAAATTATTAATGGTATCTAATAATGCCAGAAGTATAGGCATTCCCGTAGCCAAAATTGTTAATTTACCCACTAATTCTATCTGGTTGGCAACTGCACTATACCCGCAATCTTTGCATATATTGGAAGATAGTTCTGCAATATAGGTAATGCCAATTATTTTTATTAATATTGTTATATAGGTCTCATTTAAATTGATATAGGACTGAATTTTTCTTATTGCATTTATTATAATTTCCAGTCTGCTAATACCCAGGTAGAAAATCAGGATACATCCGGCAATGCTAATATAAATTGCATACTCAGCCTTAGTGCTTTTAAATTGTATCCCCATTAAAACAACAACGATTCCAATTAGTGCAATTTGTATCATATGGTCACTTCCCTATAAGGTAAATAAATTCTGTATTATTTCAAATAAATCATATATGTATGGGACAATCCAAAACAGAACCAGCACCAATCCCGCAAGACTTGTTAAGAAAGCCTGTTCATCTCTGTTTGATTGCTTAAGTATCTGGTTTAAGACTGAAACCAATATGCCTACCGCCGCAATTCTAAATATCAGGTTGATAGTCATGTTATCCTCCTTACCTTGTTCGTTACTCGCTTTGTACCTATTAAAGCATGATTATGGTAATAAAAATGCCCCCCATAACTCCAAGTGAATTATACAAATAGGTTTTCTCCTTTACATTACGGGTCAATTCTTTTATTTCTTCCTCTATTTGAGAAAGATAGAGATCCAATGTGTTAATCTGCATATCTTTATCTAGATAACCAAGATTTTCCCCGAGTTGACCAAGGTGCTCTAAATCTTTTTTTGATAAGGAGGTATTGTCTAACTTTTTATCAATGGTTTCCTTCCAAATGGATTGAAAAGATTTTCCACCTAGTTCATTTAATTTTTCTGCTATTTCACTTAAGAATACCTTATATTTTCCTTCCTGTCTTACTGACAGAGCTTGTACTGCTTCCGGCAACGGAGTATTGGCATATCGGATATCCCCTCGCAATAGAATTATAATCTTTCTTAAGTCTCTTAAATCAGAGATTCGATTTTTCAACTCACTGCTAAAATACCACCCCATACCTGTACACGATGTAATAATAAGTATGCATCCTATTATTTTTATCCAAAGCATTATTCTCTCCTCCTATCCGGTTAATAGATTCTAGTTCCTCTTTCATCGTAGATTTCTTCTAGATGTCCTACTTCCCCTTGATTATTTAACAGAATATATCGTTCAAATAATCTCTCCCGTACCAGTTTTCCTAAGATAGGTTTACTTCTGATATCATCTATGGAATTACCATGAACTGTTGCTATTAGTTTACATCCACAATTCATTACATATTCGATGGCATCAATATCCTCACCAGAGCCAACCTCGTCCACTGCAATAATTCTTGGCGACATGGAACGTATTAACATTAACATTCCTTTGGCTTTAGGACAGCAATCCAGTACATCTGTTCTGATTCCTAATTCATTTTGTGGGATTCCCATATAACATGCACCGATTTCAGAGCGTTCGTCTACAACTCCTATTGTTAAACCTGGACGTTTCTCACTACCATCTGATAATTGTCTTATAACATCTCGAAGCAGTGTAGTTTTTCCACATCGTGGAGGTGAAATAATCAGAGTATGAAAACAGTTATTATCTTTATTTGTTATATAAGGAATCACCTTATCGGCACAGCCTTTGATCTGATGGGAAAGACGTATGTTAATAAAGGATATGTGCTTAATGCTTTTAATTCTATTATCTTCTATTACTGCCTTTCCAGTAATCCCTACTCTGTGTCCTCCGGTAATTGTAATGAATCCTTGCTTGATTTCCTCTTCAAATGCATACAAAGAGTAATTACTGATGTATTCCATTGTCTCTCTGATTTCATTTTTAGAGATAATGTAAGAATCGGTATCCGTTTTCGTTAATTTTGATAAAGTAGTCAAAAAATATTCTTCATTATCGTAAATAACCAACATGGGAGCATTTACCCGGAGTCTGATTTCCTGTAGCTTCTCATAATCAAATTCTATCTTTGACAACATTGTTCTAAGTCGAAGTGAAAATATCTTTAACAGCTCGTCTTTTTTCTCCATCCTTCCTTCCCTCCTTTAAACAAATATATGTCCGCCTTCTGTATTTATTCTAAAAATTTAAGGATTAAAATTTAGGATTATTCTTAGGTTTTATTTGCTCTGTTCCAAAATAAAAAAATAATTATGAATAAGTATACCTTAGAATATTAGGATGAAATTGGAGGAAACCAGTATATGGAATATGGATTAATTGGCGAGAAACTTGGACACAGTTATTCTAAAATCATACATGAAAAAATCGGCGGATATGATTATAAATTAAAGCCTTTAGGGAAAGATATCTTTGATGATTTTATGAGAAGTAGAGATTTTAAAGGAATTAATGTAACTATTCCTTATAAAAAAGATGTGATACCTTACCTGGATGAAATTGATGAAGTTGCTGCAAAAATTGGTGCAGTTAATACAATTATAAACGTAGACGGAAAGCTAAAGGGTTTCAATACAGATTTTTATGGTTTATTGTACACAATGAACCATAATCAAATTCAAATTGAAGGTAAAAAAGTGCTGGTTTTAGGCAATGGTGGTGCAGCAAAAGCTGTAATTGCTTTACTAGAGTATATGAAGGCAAAAGAGATTATACTGGTTGGAAGAACTGCAAAAGAAGGTGCTATTACTTATGAAGAATGTTATGACTCACATTCTGACAGTCAAGTTATTATAAATACAACTCCTTTAGGCATGTATCCTAACATTGATGCGGCAGCTGTAGATCTGGCAGCATTTCCAATGTGTACTGCTGTATTTGATTTAATTTATAATCCTCTTAGGACCAAATTACTGCAACAAGCAGAAACTCTTGGTATGCAGGCTGTAGGTGGTTTAGAGATGCTGGTTGCCCAAGCTGTATACGCAGCCGAAATCTATTTAAATAAGAAGTTTGATGATTCACTAATTGAAAAAATATACCAGGATTTCCTTTTAGAATTTAAACTAATGGAATTTTTCTAATATATATTGCTAACTATATTAGTTTTGATTTAAATAATTTTCAATCTTAATTGTACTTTCACACCTTTTACCCATGAACGTATTATAGATAAAGATGGTGAATTCATATATGACATGCCAGAACAGGAACCAGCTTCCTTAAATCAGGGAGATGATGAAATTGATGAAATGGAAAATGGATTAGCTCTATCCACTTCAGAAATGATAGATATTGCCCAAGGAGTAGATTCACAGTGAAACGGTGTCAGGCACCCTTACGAATTTCTTACGAAAAGAACCATTTCGTAAGAAATTCGTAAGGGTGCCTGACACCTTTTTAAATTACATTTTGAGGTTTATTATCTAACCATTTAATTACATTGTCAAATACAATAACGGCTCTCTTTACTAAGGCTTCTTTTGTGGCAAAGGCAATATGAGGAGTTACAATTGTATTTGGTGCCAGGAATAATGGATGATCATTTGCTATTGGTGGTTCAATTTCAAATACGTCAATACCAGCACCAGCAATTTTACCAGCCTTTAAGGCATCTGCTAATGCCTGACTGTCAACCACAGGGCCTCTTGCTGTATTAATTAGAATTGCACTTGGTTTCATAAGAGCAATCTTTTCTGCATTTATCATACTTTTTGTTGATGCAGTTAAAGGTGTATGAAGTGAAATAATATCGCAAGTTGATAATAAAGTATCTAAATCTGTATAGGTAATACCATTTCCTTCTTTTACGGTTCTGCTGTAAGCATATACTTCACATCCAAATGCTTTCGCTATATTGGCTACTCTCATTCCGATGGCTCCGGTTCCAACTACACCAAACTTCTTACCTTCTAATTCAAAACCTACTAAACCGTCTTTGGTTCCACCTGCTCGTACTACCTTGTCACAAGGAATAATATTACGATAGAGTGAAACAATCATACCAAATACCAGGTCTGCAACGGCAACCGTAGAATATCCAGCACAATTGCTTACAACGACTCCATTGGCTTTACAGGTATCAATGGCAATATGATCCACCCCTGTAAATGCAACAGATAAGAATTTAAGATTCTTGCATCCATTGATAACATCAGCATTCATTGGCAAATTGGAAACTGCAATTATATCCGCATCTTTTCCTCTCTCGATTAAAGTTTGTGTATCGGTTACTCTCGTATCATAGTAAACGATTTCCACCTTATCTCCAAGTGTTTCTTTTGCCATGGAAAGGAGCTTGTCCTTATCCACTCCAAGCGGTTCAATAATAACTAATTTCATAACATACCTCCTATATTTCATTTTCTCAATAATTATATCAAAATATGATAGAAATGGCAAAATTTTTTATGATTTTTTACTAAAATACAGGTGACAGTCTAAAAGCCAAAAAGATGATGAAATCCTTGCTATCATGGAGTTAAGTCTATACAGGAATTCTTTTAGGAATCAACCCTATTTCAGTA
Organism: Anaerocolumna sp.; assembly: GCA_029256035.1. Classification (GTDB taxonomy): domain Bacteria; phylum Bacillota; class Clostridia; order Lachnospirales; family Lachnospiraceae; genus Anaerocolumna. The sequence goes on from JAQSYR010000111.1 coordinate 10,050, forward strand.
AGGGTATAAATTTTATTGCATTAATAATAAAAGTTTTGCCTTTTGCCCACCTGACATTTCTCCAATTCCATGATTCATTTCATCTGCTGTGTATTTCATACTCCCAAGATAAGTCCGAATTCGGGTTATTTCTTCTTTATCGAAGGTAGTAGCAAGGTATTCAATGGGGGTAATGTTAAAATCTAGTAATTCCTCATAGTTTTGAGGCATATAACCGGCTTTCATATCCTGTCGCCCTAACAATTCATCAGCAATAATTTTAAGTAAAGTTGATTTACCAATACCATTCTTCCCAACAATACATATTTTCTCTGGGCCTCTCACATTTAGTATAACATTCTTAGCTAGAGTTCTGTCATTTATACGTAACTGTTCCAGCCTTAAATCAAGAATAGTCTTCCCATTTGGAATTATTATCTGATCATTAAACTTTATAAATATAGATTCTTCCATTTCCGGAATCTGAGTCATATTCTCATGTTCTCTGTCAAAACGCTTTTCCATTGACTTGACTGCTTTCATTTTCTTTTTTAATAACTTTCCTCCATGAGGATCCTGACGGGTGATTGCATTTTGCTGATGCTCCACTTTCTCCTGAATTTTACGAAATCTTTCCTGCTGCTTTTCATATTCACTTTGCTCTTTTCTTGCTATTTGTTCCTGACGTTCGAACTTTGCTAACCTCTCTTCAACGTATTGATTATATGACATTCTCATTACAGTATAACGGGGTAAGGTTTTCCTTCTTATTTGTTCTAAATGTATAATAACATTAGCTGTTCTCTCCAGCAAAGTTTCGTCATGTGATATAAAAAGAACAGGCAAATCACAAGTATTAATGAAATTTTCTAACCACTCTAAGGTTTCAATATCAATATCATTGGAAGGTTCGTCAAGTAAAAGTACATTGGGTTTTTGTATCAAAATTCCTGCAAATTGTAATTTTATCTTTTCTCCACCTGATAGGCTGCCTACCAGCTGTTCAGAGTAAAATACATCTGCCTTTAAGCCTAACTCATAAGCAATCTGCTCTAGTTCCTTGGGAGACAAATCATAAAAGCCAGGAAGGTTAGAGCAAAATTCATATACCGTTTGACTTTTACACGCACTTGTTAATTCCTGCATCAGATAACCAAATCTAATATTATTCTTTATTATTTCTCCTGTGTAATCCACATAATCATCTACTAACTCATTATTATATATTAACTTTAACAAAGTTGATTTACCATTACCTTCTTCTCCAATAATAACTGCCTTATCCCCTTTATTTAAAGAAAATGAAAAATCTTTTATGATAGTTCTTAAATCTTTTTTATGAATGATGGTAAGGTTTTTTATTTGTAACATAGTATCATCTCCTTAATATTAGTAAGAGTCTGGCTTGCCAGACTCTAGCGCTGACGCGCTGTCACTTCAGTGACAAATTCCCTTGACGCGTCATGCGAATCCTGCCTGGAAGGCTTTTTATTTAATAGGAAAGTTCAGAGAACTTTCCTATTAAATAAAAAATCTGCCTCCAGGTTAACCCGAAAGCAGATTTATACACAGAAAATAATATACCTAAATATATTAGGCATAAGGAGTATATAATCTAAATTTCGGTAACAGAACAAAGTCTGGAATCCAGACCCCAAGAGACATTCTGTTCAAATCGAAACATAGACTATATATTCATCTTTTCACCCATTTCATAATTTATTATACTGACCTTATCACACAATCTAAAATTTGTCTAGTATTTTAATCTTTATTGATCAGAAAATTACTATCTATCCCACTTATCACATAAGGAGTTAATCTGTCCCATAAATTTGGCAAGATCTTTATTGGTTCCACCTTCATTATGCTGAATTACTACCATTAAACGTTTTCCTGCACTTACTAAACGTTCAAAAGCAGAAGATACAGTTTTTTTCGGCTCCTTTTTGCCTTGAATTTCAACTAATTTACCCTCATCAACTAATTCATTTAACTTCAAGTCGTAAATAGCCCCGTTAAATGGAGCAATGGCATCAAATCCATAATCTTCGTTTAAACTTGTTGTATATAAATCTATCACATGCTCATCACCATGTACGACAAAAACCTTTTCCGGCTTTTTATGAAATGAGGTAATCCAGCGGATTAATCCTTCCCTATCCGCATGGCCGCTCATGCCTTCTAATTTTACAATTTCAGCATTCACCTGAATTTCTTCCCCAAACAGTTTCACCATGGGAGCTCCATCTAATATAATGCGGCCTAGTGTGCCAACGGATTGATAACCTACAAAGAGAATAGTACTATCCTCTCTCCATAAATTGTGTTTTAAATGATGGCGTATTCTTCCGGCATCACACATTCCACTTGCAGATATAATAACTTTGCAATCATCATCAAAATTAATGGCCTTTGACTGTTCCGCCGTAACAGCTGTTTTTAATCCTGGAAATGAAATAGGATTTATGCCCTGTTTTATAAGATCCATGGATTCCTTATCGAAATAACCTGCAATGTTTTCATTAAATATTTCTGTTGCTTCTACTGCTAAAGGACTATCAACATATACTTTAAATTCACCATGGCCAGTAACCATATGTTCCTGTTTTATTTTGCGTAGAAAATATAATAATATCTGTGTTCTGCCTACTGCAAAGGATGGAATAATTACATTCCCACCTCTGTCGAAAGTAGATTGAATAATACGGCTAAGTTCCTTAATATAATCTGGAGTAGGTCCATGACTTCTGTCGCCATAGGTTGATTCCATAACAACATAATCTGCTTCTGTAATATATTGTGGATCTTTTATTAAGGGTTGATTCAAATTCCCAATATCACCGGAAAAAACAATTTTCTTAGTAGTACCTTCTTCGGTTATCCAGATTTCGATACTTGATGATCCAAGTAGATGGCCAACATCAATAAAACGAATTTCTATTCCGTTAAATAATGTGAATTTTTCATTATATGTATGAGAAACAAAATATTTAATGACAGCAAGTGCGTCATCCATTGTGTAAACTGGTACAAAAGGAGCTTCACCGGTACGTTTTCTCTTACGGTTTTTCCACTCCGCTTCAAACATCTGAATATGGGCACTGTCTTGCAGCATAAGGTCACATAATGCTGTTGTAGCACCAGTTGCATGAATTTCACCTCGAAAGCCTTCTGCATATAATTTGGGAAGATTGCCACTATGATCCATATGGGCATGTGTCAATAAAACCGCATCAATGGCTGCAGAAGGAATTGGAATCTCCTGATTTTCAAATACATCTTTACCCTGTTCCATTCCACAATCAATTAAAATTTGTTTCCCACAGGCTTCTAATAAAAAACAGCTGCCTGTTACTTCATGGGTTGCTCCAAGAAAAGTTAGTTTCATAGAATTCCTCCCTATCGTTTTGTTCCAAAGAAAAATAAAGCAATGGTACCTGGTCCGGAATGTGTTCCAATTACAGGGCCTATTGGGCTAATATGGATTTTATTTACATTTAACTTTTCCTTAATTAGTCCAGCCAGAAACTCTGCATCTTCTACTGTGTCTCCATGGCCAATAAATACTACCTGTTCCTCTGGGTTTGTGCAAGTTTCAACCATATGGTCAAGTAAGTCAAACAGAGATTTTTTACGTCCTCTTACTTTTTCCATTGGGATTAAATGTCCTTCATTATCCACATGAAGAATAGGTTTTACGTTTAGTGCAGTTCCTAAAGTAGCACTTAATGCACTTACCCGTCCACCTCTTTTCAAATGGTTTAAATCATCTACTGTAAACCAATGACAAAGATTTAGAACATTACTAGATATCCACTCTGCAACTTCCTCTATGGAATATCCTTCACTTCTCTTCATTGCAGCGGTATAAACCATAAGGCCTTCCCCTACAGATGCAGCTTTTGTGTCAACTGCCAGTATTTTAGAGTCCTTATAAGTTTCTAAAAGCTCTTCAATTGCAATAAGAGAGGCACTATAAGTCCCGCTTAACCCAGAAGAAAATGCAATATATAAAATATCCTTACCTGATTGTAATATAGGCTCAAAAAATGATAGAAATGCTTCCGTATTTACCAAGGAAGTAATAGATTTTTGTCCTTTTCGAAGGCTTTCATAGAATTCATGAATATCTAACTCTCTTGCATCATAATAATGGGTGTAACTTTTCCCTTCAAGTTCAAAGTTCATTGGTATCACTTTAATGTCTAATTCATTAACAATTTGTACAGGAAGATCGCAAGTAGATTCTGTAACGATAACATAGTCTTTCATAGTCCTATTCCCCTTATTTTATTTTATGCAATTATAGATACTTAATTTTACCACTTATTACCCGCTAATGCAATAAAAAGGCTGATGCAATGACTCCCTATGAGAAACTGCATCAGCACAATCTTTAACTGTTAATATAATTTATTAATCCTTCGGCTTTTATAATTTTTTGCATAAATTCAGGGAATGGCTGTCCCTGATACTCAGTTCCTTTTGTCAGGTCATATATCTTTCCACTATCAAAATCAATTTCAACATCATCACCAGCTTCAATATCTTTGGCTGCTTCTGGGCACTCAATTATTGGAAGGCCGATATTGATAGCATTACGATAAAAGATTCTTGCAAATGTTTCTGCAATTACACAGCTAATTCCGGAAGCTTTTATTGCAATTGGAGCATGTTCTCTGGAAGAACCACATCCAAAGTTTTTATTTGCCACCATAATGTCTCCCTGTTTCACTCGATTGACAAAATCTTTATCAATATCTTCCATACACTTTTTTGCAAGTTCAGCAGGATCTGAAGAATTTAAGTACCTAGCTGGTATTATTACATCTGTATCTACGTTATCACCATATTTGTGAACGGTTCCATGGGCTTTCATAATATACCTCCTGTGTCCCATTCTCCCAACGAAATTTCGATTGGTAGTTGCAACTGCTCTCTCTCCCGATGCCAGAATTCCCATATGCCCTCCAAGACATGGTCCGCAAGTTGGAGTACTAACCACAGCACCAGCTTTTATAAAGGTTGAAAGTAAACCTTCTTCCATTGCCTTTAAATAGATTGCCTGAGTTGCTGGAAAGATAATAAGTCTCATTCCTTTAGCAACTTTTCTTCCCTCTAATACCTTTGCAGTCACTCTTAAATCTTCCATTCGTCCATTGGTACAAGAACCTATCACTACCTGGTCAATTTTAATTTCACCAACCTCATCAATGGTTCTGGTGTTTTCTGGCAAATGTGGAAATGCAACGGTAGATTTTAAAGATGCTAAATCGATGACATAGGTTTTCTCATATTCCGCATCCTCATCTGCCTCATATACCTTGTATTCTCTTGTTGCATGTTCTTTCATATATTGTATTGCTTTATCATCTACAGGAAATATTCCATTCTTAGCTCCAGCTTCAATTGCCATATTTGCCATGGTAAATCTGTCATCCATAGAAAGATTCCCAATGCCGTCTCCAACAAATTCCATAGACTTGTATAATGCTCCGTCTACACCTATCATTCCAATAATGTGTAAGATAACATCCTTACCACTTACCCAGGAGGATGGTTTTCCTTTTAATTCAAACTTCAGCGCAGAAGGCACCTTAAACCATGCTTTTCCCGTTGCCATACCAGCAGCCATATCAGTACTTCCTACTCCTGTTGAAAATGCACCTAAAGCACCATAAGTACAGGTATGTGAATCTGCTCCAATTACAACATCTCCAGCAACTACTAGTCCTTTTTCTGGAAGCAATGCGTGTTCAATTCCCATTTCCCCTATTTCAAAGTAATTTGTAATGTTGTGCTCTGCGGCAAATTCCCTGACACATTTACAGTGTTCTGCTGATTTTATATCTTTATTTGGAGTAAAATGATCTGGTACTAAAGCTATTTTATCTTTATCAAATACTCCTTTTGTATTCATTTTTTCCATTTCGTGAATGGCTACCGGAGCTGTTACGTCATTTCCCAAGACAAGATCTAAATCAGCCATAATTAACTGTCCAGCTTCCACTTTATCTAAACCGGCATGTGCTGCCAATATTTTTTGTGTCATTGTCATTCCCATATTCTTACCTCCTTGTTTTTACAGGCAATATGCCAAAAGTCATCAATTTAATTATATATAAAGTTGATTAGGGTATCATAAGTCATCGATTAAGTTAATTTATGAATAGCAGTGTATATAAAATTTTTCCTTCCGACATAATATCCATGGTACGATATCCTTTTTTTAATACTTCTTTCACTGCAGTTTCAATTCTGTCTGCTTCCTCCAAAAGATCAAAGGAATAACGTAACATCATAGCAGCTGATAAAATGGTTGCAATAGGATTTGCTTTGTTTTGTCCTGCTATATCCGGTGCTGAACCGTGACTTGGTTCATAAAGTCCAAGCTTTGTCTTTCCAAGGCTTGCAGAAGATAACATTCCAATAGAACCTGTAACCATACTTGCTTCATCAGATAAAATGTCACCAAACATATTCTCTGTAAGAATCACATCAAACTGTTTTGGGTCTTTTACTAATTGCATTGCACAATTATCCACAAGCATATCGCTAAGTTCTATCTCTGGATACCCTGCTGCTACCTCCTTTACTACCTGTCTCCATAATCTTGAAGAGTCTAAAACATTAGCCTTATCTACGCTACATACCTTTTTATTTCTTTTCATTGCAATTTCAAAAGCCCAGATTGCTACACGCCTTATTTCATGTTCATCATAAACCAAAGAATCAAATGCTTTCCTTACGCCAGCTTCCGTTGTAGTTCCTCTTTCACCGAAATATAATCCTCCGGTTAATTCTCTCATAACAACAAAGTCAAATCCATCTCCGATAATTTTATCTTTTAATGGGCATGCAGCTTTTAATTCTTCAAATAAGATTGCTGGTCTTATATTAGCATATAACTCCAGGTTTTTACGTAAGGCAAGGAGTCCAGCTTCTGGTCTTAGATTTGGCGGGAGACTGTACCAGTTTGACTGACCTACGTTACCTCCAACTGCTCCAAGTAAAACAGAATCACTGGCTTTCGCAGTTGCAATTGCCTCTTCCGTTAGAGGAACTCCGTGAGTATCAATAGATACACCACCCATTAATACTTCTGTAAAATGAAATTGATGTCCAAATACTTCACCGATTTTTTCTAACACTTTTTTGGCTTCTGCTATTATCTCCGGTCCAATACCATCACCTGGTATTACAGCAATATTATAGTTCATGATTGCACATCCTTTCCCATAGGAAAATACTTTTCTTCCGAAATAAATTATATTGCTATAGTAACACATATTTTGATATAATTGAAATACATATTATGAATACTTGTTATAACTGTTGGTTATATCATATTAATAGTATAGGTTATTGCGAAACAATCAAGCTTTCTGAATATCCATACAATTAATAGGAATTTCATAGCTTCAGTTTTAACATAATGATATAACGAAAGGAGAAAAATGGAACAGAATTTATCTTTATATAAAATTTTTAATACCGTTGCCTCAACAGGAAATATTTCTAAGGCTGCTAAGGAGTTATTTATCAGTCAGCCTGCAATTAGTAAATCCATTGGCAGGCTTGAAGAAGACCTTGGAATTACTTTATTTATCAGAACTTCCCGAGGAGTAAAGCTTACCGAAGAAGGCGGCATGCTTTATGATTATACTAAATCTGCTTTTGAAACCCTACAGCAGGGAGAAGAAACTCTTCGTAGAATTAATGCCCTTGGAATCGGACATTTAAGAATCGGCGTAAGTACAACTCTTTGTAAATATATATTATTGCCCTGTCTAAAAGACTTTGTTAGGCAGTACCCCCATATTAAAATTACAATTCATAACCAATCTACCTTTCATACCCTTGAAATGCTTGAAAACAATAAGCTAGATATTGGTCTGGTAGGAAAACCTAGTTCTTTAAAAAGTTTGGAATTTTATAAGGTAGCAATGATTGAAGATATCTTTGTAGCATCAAATTCATATCTTGAGAACTTACGTGTTCGTGAGTTGGCAGGCAGTAAGGCTGATGAGGAATATACTATTGCAAATTCAACTCTAATGGAAAATACAGAGATTATAAAATCAGCAAATGTAATGCTTTTAGATGAAAAGAATATGACACGTCTTTATATTGATGAATATTTTGCAAGAAACAACATTGTTACAAAGCAGATCTTAGAAGTAAGTGATATGGATTTGCTAATAGAATTTGCCAAAATTGGACTAGGCCTATCCTGTGTTATTAAAGAATTTATTCAAAAGGAGTTAGATGCTGGTACCCTCCTTGAGATTCCTTTGGAAAAACCCTTGGGAAAAAGAGAAGTAGGTTTTGCTTTCCTATCTTCATCCCCAAGGTCTGATTCCCTCCAAAGGTTTATTGATTTTATGTCAAATCGTTCCTTTTTTTAATTTACTTTAAATATTTAAGAAATGCCCCGTAGGCAGATGGCAAAGCATAATCCGTCTCAATTTTCTTAGTATCTGCAAATACACAAGAAGATAATAATGACGGTTTTAAGGAATGGTAATTTTCTGCTTCCCTTAAACCTTCATCACATTGAATCCTGACATAATAACCAGTCATATGCCATTCAATGTGGGAGAAAATATGCTTTGCTTCCCCCAAAGGTGTTATCTTATCATAACGTAACTCCTGGGTTATTAAATAATCCACAAGTTTCTTTTCTGTTAATTGTCCATCCAAACTAGGCAATTCCCATAATCCGGCCAGAAGACCTTTTTCCTGGCGCTTTCTAATGGCATATGTTTTATCCTGCTCTATAAGTAAAATTGTTCTATGCTCAATTTTTCTTGGTTTTTTCTCTGGTTTCACTGGTATCTGCATTTGAACCCCATTACGAAATGCCTTGCACAAATGCATAATTGGACACTTTTCGCAGAGAGGCCTGCCATTTGGAATGCAAATGGTAGCCCCAAGTTCCATAAGGGACTGATTATAATCTCCAGGCCGATCCTTTGGCATAATTTCTCTTAAGTCCTGTTCTAATTCTTTTTTTACTTTTTCTTTTGTAATATCATCATAACTTTCAGCTACTCTTTTTAACACTCGAAGTACATTACCATCAACTGCTGGCTCTGGAATTGAAAAAGCAATAGAAGCAATTGCCCCTGCCGTATAAGATCCTATTCCTGGAAGCTTTTGTAATGCGTTATAGTCTCCAGGAAACTCTTTGTTATAATCTTCTACAATTACTTTTGCAGCTTTTTGTAGATTTCTAACCCGGTTATAATACCCAAGGCCTTCCCATAATTTCAGCAAGACTTCTTCCTTAGCATTAGCTAAGGCCTCAATATCCGGTAAAGTAGTAATAAATCTTTCAAAATAAGATTTTACTGCCTCTACTCTGGTTTGTTGCAGCATAATCTCAGAAATCCACACATAATATGGTTTAGGGTTCTCCCTCCATGGAAGTATTCTTGCATTTAAGTCATACCAGTCTAATAAATAGTCGATTGTATTGGTATAATCATATTTCATTTTGTTAGTCCTCTCTAGCTTTATTCTTTGTATTGTACTTTATTTTTTACTCAGACACAAGAACACTTCTTTTCCATTTCAATAACAACTTATCTATACAATGTAAAGGCCGTAAAGCAACTGCATTACTGTATTTTACCCCTTTCCATACAGGAGGTAGTTAATGAAAAAAATATTTAAAGGCAATATTATTTTTACAAAAGAGAAAGAATATTTTGAACAATACGAAAATGGTTATATCGTTGTAGATGAGGGTAAAGTCAAACTTGTTACCAAAGAACTGCCCCATAAGTATAAAAATATGCCCGTTGAAGATATGGGAAATCAACTCATTATACCTGGATTTATAGAAAAGCAGGAACTACTCGAAGCTGTATCTATGCAACAAGGCATAAAGCTGCTACACAACTTCTAATCGATTTATTTGCAGAGTCAGGTCTTGGTGCGTATATTGGTAAAGTTAATATGGACCGCAATGCTATCCCTGAACTTATGGAGAATACCAATGATTCCATTAGAGAAACCAAAGAACTGGTTCAATATGTTATTGACCTTAATAATAAAAAACAAATCAAGAAAACTCACTCTGATTTTACTCCTTTGGTACAGTATATTCTAACCCCTCGGTTTGTACCGAGTACTACGAAAGAATTAATGATTGCATTAGGAGAAATAGCTAAAACCAATGAATTACCTGTACAATCTCATCTTAATGAAAATCGGAAAGAAGTTGCCTGGGTAAAACAGCTTCATCCAGAAATTGAAAGCTTTACAAAAGTCTATGATTCCTTTGATTTATTACAATATGGAAAAACCATTATGGCTCATTGTATCTACTGTACGGAAGAAGAAATAAAGCTGCTGCAGGAGAAACAGGTTTATGTAGCTCACTGTCCACACTCTAATTTTAACCTGGCTAGTGGTATTATGCCTCTTAGAAGCTATCTGAATTATAATATTCCAATTGGTCTTGGTTCAGATGTAGGTGGAGGTCATGTTTTAGATATGAGACAACATATGATTGGTGCAATCCATGCTTCCAAGATGTATTATGTTGATCATCCAGAATATCCACCTATTAGTATTTCAGAAGCTTTTTATCTTGCAACAAAAGGTGGTGGAAGCTTCTTTGGAAATGTTGGAAGTTTTGAAGAGGGCTATGAATTTGATGCTTTAGTTATTAATGATGATCCTTCTCATTCGTTGGGCCAATTTAACCTGGCGGAGCGTCTGGAAAAGTTTATCTATACTGGTTCATTGCAAGATATAACTAAAAGATATATAAGAGGAATTGAAATAGAAAGGTAATCCTATGCATAATAAAAAAATATTGGTAATGAGCATCCTACTCTTCTTCCTGTTCATTTTTCTTGCTCAATTTAGATTCTCATTGCCAATCTTCTCTAGGTCCATAGAAACAAAGGTAAGTGAAACAACGAATAACTTAGTAATTGTGGATGAAGAAACTTTAAAATTGAATCAGGAAATTGGGCTTACGGGTAATGCTGATGGGTTAAAAGATACTTTGCCTAAGGAGTCAGAAACAGAATACAGTAATATAATTTATGGTAACATCGGTAATCTATCTTCTGAAAATGTTAAAATAGGTATTTCAAAGGCAGACCCCTTTGTAAATGTTAGGGAACTACCAGATAAAAATAGCAGTATAGTAGGTAAACTTTACAAAGATGCTGCTGCCGCAATCATTAGTTATGAAGGAAACTGGGTAAAAATTGAGTCTGGTACTGTAAAAGGGTTTATCAATGTCGAATACTTAAATTTAAACCTAACGACAGAAGAAATAATCGAGCAATATGGTAAGTTAAAAGTTCTAATAGCGACTGATGGTTTAAATGTCAGAGCCAAAACAACAGAGGAATCAAAAAGGCTTACGGTAGTTTACTCCAATGAAGTTTATCCTGTCTTAGATGTTAAAGATGACTGGATTCAGATCTCCATGGAAGACGATAATATGAAAGGTTATGTTGCCAAGGAATATGTGAATCTTATAGTTAATTATCAGCAGGCTGTTTCATTAGAAGAAGAACAGGCTTTGCTTCGACTCAATGAGGAAACTGCTGAGGAAACTGCTATTACTTGCCTCTTTAGTCCATGCAGAAAGTGGCAATCAACCTTATGAAGGTAAACTGGCAGTTGCCAATGTAGTTTTAAATCGAGTGAATTCATCTACATACCCTAATTCTATAAAAGATGTCATTTATCAACCGGGACAGTTTACTGTAGCATCCAGTGGTTCACTGCAAAAACAGCTTGATAATTATAGTAATTATTCAACTACATCACAAAAGCTTTCCATTGAGGCTGCCCGTTCTGCACTGGAAGGAAACAATAATATTGGTGATGCACTTTACTTTAACCGCTACTCTGCAAGCCGTAGTGATGCAATTACAGATAGTGTGCGTATAGAAGATCATTTATTTTGGAAATAACATAAATTTTGTGGAGCTTTTTTTTCTTCTACATAATATCTTCATAAAGAATCTTTATACTTATAGATATTATAGAAGGAGGTGATTGAATAATGACAGGTTATCTTTTAGCACAATGTATCCGTTCTTGTGGTCTTCTTGGTCAGGATCTTGCAAATTGTATCCATATGATGTTAAGCATGTAGTCGTTAATTAATATATCATACCCTGAGTAACAGTAACATATCACCCACATATGTTGACATTGTAATATTAATTTTCACTCGTATAACATAAAAACCCACTCTGTTAAAATCCTATTCTACAGAGTGGGTTTTTTTTATTTCTATTTGTACTTATTTTAGTTCCTCATTAGTTATTGATTAATTTGTCTTTTTTTGTCCAGCTCATCATCTCACGAAGTTCTGCACCAACTTTTTCTAATTGATGTTCGGATTCTCTTCTTCTCTTAGCTAAGAAGTTTGTGCAACCAATCTGATTCTCAAGTAACCAGTTACGAGCAAATACACCTTCCTGAATATCTTTTAATACCTGTCTCATTGCATTTTTAGTGTCTTCTGTAATAATCTTAGGTCCAGTTATATAATCACCATATTCAGCAGTGTTAGAAATTGAATATCTCATTCCGGCAAATCCACTTTCGTTAATTAAGTCAACGATAAGTTTCATTTCATGGATACATTCAAAATATGCACTTTCTGGTTCATATCCTGCTTCTACTAATACTTCAAAACCAGTTTTCATTAACTCAGTTACACCACCACAAAGTACTGCTTGTTCACCAAAAAGGTCAGTTTCAGTTTCTTCTCTGAATGTAGTTTCAAGAACACCAGCTCTGGCTCCACCAATCGCTAAGGAATAAGCTAATCCTAAATCATGAGCTTTTCCAGTTGCATTCTGATGAACAGCGATTAGGCAAGGTACCCCTTGTCCTTCCATGTACTGACTTCTTACAGTATGTCCAGGTCCCTTTGGTGCAATCATAAGAACATCAACATCTGCAGGAGGAACGATTTGTCCGAAATGAATAGAGAATCCATGTGCAAACATTAAAGCATTCCCTGGTTCTAAATTTGGAGCTATGGAATCATTATACATTTTAGCCTGCTTCTCATCATTTATTAAAATCATAATGATATCAGCTTTTTTTGCAGCTTCTGCTGCGGTATATACTTCAAATCCAGCAGCTTCTGCTTTTGCCCATGACTTGCTGCCTTCATAAAGACCAATGATTACATGAACCCCTGATTCTTTTGCATTTAATGCATGTGCATGTCCCTGGCTTCCGTAACCAATAACAGCTACTGTCTTCCCATCTAATAGTGATAAGTTACAATCTTGTTGGTAAAATATTTTTGCCATATTAACTTCCTCCTAAGAAATATAAGTATTTATTATTAAAAAAGTGTATTCCCTGAAAGTGTAACCACTTCTGTAAGTGTAACCACTTCAAAAAGTATACTGCTTTTTGAAATAACCCGTTTTATGTCTTTATTAATTTAACTTGTTAAAGTCCACAATGAAATAACTACGTTCGGAAAACCGAACGTTTAATCATCTAAATAATCTGCAATATCGCCAGCACCTCTGGATAACCCTGTGATTCCAGTTCTAACAATTTCCTTGATTGTAAATCCTTCCAATAATTTAATAAAAGCATCCAGTTTAGCCTGATTACCTGTTAATTCCATCATCATGGAATCTATGGCTACATCTACAATTTTAGCTCGGAAAATATCAGCTATTGCAATAATAGGCTGACGCTGCTGTACTGTAGCATAAACTTTTACAAGAATTAATTCTCTGCATACAGATTCGTCTGGCATAAGTTCTTTTACTTCTCTGACATCCTCTAGCTTATTTAACTGTTTTCTTATCTGCTCTAATATTAAATCGTCTCCCTTAACAACTACTGTCATACGAGAAAAAGCAGGATCTTCTGTTTCACCTACAGATAAACTGTCAATATTATAACCTCTTCTGCTGAATAAACCGGCAACACGACTTAGAACTCCGGCTGTATTATCCACCAGCATTGATAACACCATTTTTTTCATATGCCCCTCCTGCCAGCTATTAATGCTAATCTTTTCTTGCATTTTCTGTCTTTTAGTTAAATTGTTTACATTGTAACAATATGAATTTAAATTGTCAATATTTAAAGTAGATTTTATATTGTATTTTTATTCACGAATATGAAATTTATTACATGCATAGCAAATACAGAAACTTGTCTTTTTTTTGGTAAAGTTAATTCCTTTTGATAGATGCGATAAAATTCTCTTCCCTGGATTATAGTGCTCTCAAGTATTTCTTTTTGCTTTCTTAACGAAGAAACTCTGTTTTTAACATAGGACAAAAAGTTTTGATTTCCTACTACATTATTTCCATGTTGACGATAATATAATGTAGGCTCCGGTAAAAAGCTAATATGTCCAAAAGCTGCTGCGATTAATGCTATCCACCAGTCATGATATCTTACTACCTCTGGAAGCTTATTTATTTTATCAAAAAGAGCAGCCAAAACAGTGTCGGATCCATGTGTTTTCTCTGCCTTTTTTATAAATTTAAGAGTTCTTTCGATTTTGTCCGGCATCCATACATCATCCTGATCACAAAACATAAAATAATCGTGTTTAGCGTCCTCATTGGATTCTGTATAATTATAAAATTCTCTTTTAAGAAAAATGATTCCCTCCAAAAAATTTCTGGTAACCCCTTTATTCTTATCATTAATTTTAAAATGTATTCTATTCGAATCTTGTCTCTCAAATGCTTCAACGATTTGCCTTGTAGAATCTGTTGAACCGTCATCAAAAATCCATAGATTCCAATTTTTATAGTGGCTGTTTTGAATGGACTCAATTTGTTCTTTAATATATTTCTCTCCATTATAAGAAGTCATAATT
>JAQSYR010000112.1 GCA_029256035.1 Anaerocolumna sp.
AAACTTATTTGTTTAAGTGCTACTGGGACCAATAATGTAGATTTTACCTATACCAATAAGCGAAATATAGTAGTAGCCAATGTGAAAGGATATTCAACAAAATCTGTAGTCCAACACACCTTTGCACTTTTATTTTATGTATATGAAAAACTCACATACTACGATGAGTTTGTAAAAAGTGGTAGTTATACTAAAGTTGATATATTCAGTGTTTTTGACCGTAAATTTAATGAATTGGATGGTAAGACATGGGGTATTATTGGCTTAGGTGAAATCGGCAGAGGCGTGGCTGAGATAGGGAAAGCATTTGGATGTAAGATAATTTATTATTCAACTTCTGGTAAAAATTCAAATCCAGGTTATGAACAGGTTGATTTCGAAACTTTACTTAAAACATCAGATATAATATCAATTCATGCACCTCTTAATGCTACTACGGAGAATCTGATAAATGCTGCTGCACTTAAAAAGATGAAAAAAACAGCAGTTTTGTTAAATTTAGGGAGAGGTCCTATCATAAATGAAGCAGATTTAGCAGAAGCTTTAGAAAAAGGGGAAATCGCAGGTGCTGGTCTAGATGTACTAAGTATAGAACCAATGTTGCCGGAAAATCCTTTATTACGTATTCAGGATAGTACCAAGCTTATTATAACTCCCCATATAGGATGGGCAACGGTAGAAGCTAGAACCAGATGTGTTTATGAAGTATATGAGAATATTAAAGCATGGCGTAACGGTGTTGAACGAAATATAGTAAAATAATAAATATAACAATAATGTAAAATAAATAAATAGGAATCCAAAATACAGATTATGTCTGCTTTTGGATTCCTATTTTTGCTTCCCATAAGGGAAAGTACTCAAATCTTAAATATAATATGGTCAAAATTTTAGTTAAAAAACTTTATGATATTACTCATTTTTGAAGTCATACTCATAAATAACATATCAACTAAAGTAATGGCAGCCATAGATTCCACAACAACAACGGCGCGCGGGACTATAATTGGGTCATGTCTTCCTTTAATGCTTATATCAATATTTTCCCCTGCCATAGTAACAGTTTTTTGAGATTTTGCTATGGAAGGAGTTGGTTTTATAGCCGCTCGAAATACAATTTCTGAACCATCACTCATTCCCCCAAGAATACCACCAGCATGATTGCTTAATTTAAGTACCTTTCCATTATCATATTGGAAACTGTCATTATTTGTGGATCCAGTAGATAGAGGTGCACTAAAACCGGAGCCAAATTCGATTCCTTTTACAGCGCCAATAGAAAGAATTGCTTTTCCCAGATTGGCATCCAGTTTTTCAAATACAGGCTCTCCAACTCCTGCTGGTATTCCTGTTATAATACATTCAATAACACCACCAGCAGAGTCCATCTCTTGCATTTTACTTTCCAGGAATTTTTCTGCTTTTTCTGATGCATCTAAATCTGGCATGGCAAGAGGACTTACTAAAATATTATCTTTATTACATTTTTTATAATCAATGGGGATATCACCAATGGATTTTGTGTAAGCACAAACCTCAATCCCTAATTGGTTTAAGATTGCTTTAGCAACAGCACCGGCTGCCACTCGTCCTATTGTCTCGCGCCCAGAGGAACGACCACCTCCCCGGTAATCCCGAAAACCATATTTCTGATGAAAGGTATAATCGGCATGGCCAGGTCGGAAATAACTAGCAATCTCATTATAATCACCAGAACGTTGATTTGTATTCATAACAACCATTGAGATTGGAGTACCTGTAGTTTTTTGTTCAAAAGTTCCAGATAGGATTTCTACACTATCGTTTTCGCTTCTTTGTGTAGCAAATTTTGTTTGTCCAGGCTTTCTTCGGTTTAAATAGGATTGTATCATATCTTCTGTAAGTACTAAACCTGCTGGACACCCATCCACAACAACTCCAATTCCTTTTCCATGGGATTCGCCCCATGTTGATATTTGAAATAAGTTCCCATAGATAGAACCTGACACGTAATCACCTCTTTCTTTTACAAATAGTATATAAGAAAATTCCAAGCTATTCAATATTTTATTACGTACATTCAATAAAAATATTCATATATTGTATTGATTAGCAATTTTAACCGCTATTCAAACAAAATATAGTAAGCAATTGGAGGAATCTATGTCTAATAATTATGATATGTTTAAAAATTATAATGGAACTGGTTCAGGAAGAATAAATAGAATGGATGGTAATTTTAATGTTCCTCAATCACAATCGGAAAAAGACGAGAATGGGAGAGGAAATCTTATAATAGATGATAATACAATCTATGAAATTGATGATGATTGTATAGAGAGAGTAAGAAAAAGCAGAATCAGTCAAAGATATGATAGAAATAATCCATAGACCATAGCATATTGGACTGTTGCAAAATATAGTTATAGTTACGATTCTATATATTTTGCAACAGCCACTGGTGCTGGCCTCCTGAATGCTAATAATATGCATTTGACGCAATAAAAAAGCTGCTAAAACAGCAGCTTTTTTATAAAACATCTTAAGTAGTCGACTTATGCAATTACTTTTAAGCTTTAGAATCCGCCGCATAAGCAAAGGATTAAGATAATCCAGATGATAGAGTTACAACCATTATCGCCACATCCGTTACCAAATCCACCACCTAATAATCCATTACCACCGCCACAGCAGCAGAGTAAAAGGATAATTAAAAGACAGCTATTTCCTCCATCAAAAATACCACCGTTACCGCAATGTGTTGCTGCTAAATCACTCATGTATGAGCCTCCTAAATGTTTTTACATTGTATCATATGTTGCAATGCTTGACTGATTTCCTTATAATTGCTAAAATATAAATATATTTTGAGTGACATAATGCGACAACTGTATTATAAAAGGAACTTCCAACTAATATTTATAAAATATAGTTCGAGAGGAGAAAAAATGAGAATATTAAGAGAAGAGTCCATTGCTTTGGTTATCGATTATCAGGAGAAGCTGGTTCCTGTAATGCATAACGATCATGAATTAATTCAAAACAGTGAAATATTCTTAAGAGGATTGAATATTTTACAGATACCTACCATAGTTACCCAGCAATATACCAAGGGAATTGGTATGACAGTGGAACAACTGCGTAACGTTTTTGAAGAAAAGTTTACATACTTTGATAAGTTTAGTTTTAGTTGCTACGATGATGAAAAAATATTAGAAGAGATAAAAAAACATAAGAAAAAAAATATAATTATTTGTGGAATTGAAGCTCATGTTTGTGTTTTACAGACTGCCATTGATTGTATGGCTGCCGGATATCAGGTGATTATAGTAGAAGACTGCATTAGCTCCAGAAGAAAGAATGATAAAAAAGTAGCGTTACAAAGAGCGGAAATGGAAGGAATTATTATAACGACTTATGAATCCTTATTATTTGAATTAACAAGGAAAGCTGGTAATGATACTTTTAAACAAATATCAAAATTGGTAAAATAATTAGTGTTAAAAAAGAAGAGGTACCGTTTCAACAAAGAACAGTACCTCTTCTGGTCTTAAGATAATAATTTTGGAATATTTAGTAATCCCCACCCTTGTTTGGACCATGGATGGCCTAAATTTACAGCACATTCACGTAATTTTAATTTTACATCCCGATTATTCATATTTGGATATTTGGATAACAGTAAGGCTATTGCTCCCGAAACTATGGGAGTGGCCATTGAGGTACCACTTTTTACGGTATACATTATTTTAAAATTATCCGCTCTTGGATTATTAATGAGATTATATCGATATCTTTGGTAATTTTTCATTGTTCCACAGGATATAATATTAGAGCCTGGGGCGACAATGTCTGGTTTTCTGATACAGGAAGCAGTTGGTCCCCTGCCAGAATAATCCGTTGTTTTATTGCCAAATAATTCAACTGAGATTCGGTCATCCGAGGAACCTACGGTAATGACTTTTCTGCTAATGCCAGGAGTGGAGATTGACATAGGACTAGGTCCATTATTACCGGCAGCAACTACAACAATAATTCCAGCATCCCAAACTGCGTTGACTCCTTTTACCAACAAAGAGTTCTCATCAACATTTTCCTTGGTGGTTGTTCCTACCGATATGTTTACTACTCGAATGTTATATTTATTTTTGTTATCAATGAGCCATTGGAGGCCTGCAAGAACATCGGAGATATTTCCGTCGCCTTTTTGATCTAATACTTTAATTGCAATCAGATTACATTTAGGCGCAATACCAATATATTTCCCATTGGATAGAAAACCATTTCCTCCTATAATACCTGCTACATGACTACCATGGCCGTTATCATCATAGGGTTCTGTTCGTCCATGTATTAAGTCATAAAAACCACGAATGCGATTTGTCCCCTCAGTAAAATCCTTATGGAGGCAAATGCCGGTATCTACAACGGCAACACCGATATTTTCACCATAGATATTCCTATCATGAGCCCATTTTAAATTAATTATTTCAGAAACACGATTCATTTGAGCAGTGATATGGGTATCATACTCGTAACTCCAAAGTTCAGGTTCCTGCTGTAAATGCTGGAGATTTTCATCATCTACTTCCAGAACATAGGAATCAATCATGGGAAGTTTGTATTTTAGTTTCCCTATAGTGGCAATTTGATCATAATTATTTTCATAATCACTACAGCGTATAATAATCTGTGTTTTTTTCTTTATTTTCATAGCTGCCTGGTTTCCATCTTCGTTTCATAACCATTCTATGAATTTAGACCTTGTCTATATGCAATTTTTCTACAGAAATAAAATTCAAATATTGATTAGGGTGTCATAAGTCTTATTCATAAATTTACTAGACTGATGACTTATGACACTCAAATCAATATGATGTTGGGGTCAAAAGTCTAACTTTATATATAAAAGTGAATAACCACGTATATATATTCATCTGGGCTTGCTATTTTAAAAATATAAATATGTACTTTCTATATCCTTGATTCTATCATAAAGTTGTTCATTGATTGGTGTTGGAATCCCATGCTTTTTACCAAATTCAATTACAGTTCCCGAAAATAATTGGACTTCACTAAAACGTTTTGCTTCTACATCCTGCGCCATGGAAGGTTTACCTTCTGGGTTTAACTTACTTAATACTTCAAGCCAGTACATAATGTCTTTACTATCATAATATCACGGGCAGTACCCTCTTCTTGTACTGTTTTATAGTTTCCGTTAAATACTGCTACCGTCTGATTTACGCCCACATTAAGCATAAACTTACTAAACAGCCTTTTTTTCATGTTAGGATCTACTTCATATGGAAGTTCCATTTTTTTAAAGAACTCTTCTATCCTAATTGTTTTGTCACTTTTTATTCCAGGTTCCCCATCTCCAATCACTAAAATGCCCATATTATGATAGTTTAATTGATTGCCTTCTTTTACTGCATCCATTCCTTGTGCTACACAATATAAAATTTTATCCATACCATATGTTTGTCCAATGGTTGTTTCACTGGTAATTCCATTTAAGACAGAAAGAATGATAGTTTTTTCTCCAACCTGTTTAGAAACTGCCTGAATAGCATCTTGTAAGCCACTATATTTTACTGCAAAAATTAGTAAATCTGCTGGCTTACAATCTTCATTTGGTGTAACATAATGAAAATCACAGGGGATTCCATTACAGTATACCATATCTTTTTTGTACTTTTTAATTCGTTCCTCATCTGCTATAAACCTTAGATTTTCTTTTGGCATTCGACTGCTTAGGTGATTGCCAATTAGTATTCCTAAGGCCCCTAAACCAATAATAGATACAGTTTTTATCTCCATTATTTTTCTACCTCTTTTTCTTTTAACATAGGATGATGGTAAGTAGTTATTATAAGTTATTTTAACTGATATTTTATGAGAAATCAATGAAACTTAAAATCCCAATAGGTTAAATTTACATAGAATTAACAAGAATGAAATGTTGATTTTATATTATCTTGTTATTTTTAGTTCAGAATGTAACTATATTGGAGGACACTAATGAAAAAATGGCTTGATTTACCTAAGAGAATAGAAAAAAATAAAGAGAAAAATAAAAATAGAAAGAGTCTAAACTTAAGAGAAAAGTTTATTCAATTATCCATAGGGAATAAACTTAATATTACCTTTAGTTTATTGGGAGTCCTTGTTCTCATTATAGTTACCATTGCATTTGTAAACATTATTAAAATTGAACACAAACTTTCTCAATTCAATCAGGGCCCTTATATTGTAAAAGAGAATGTTTTATTAGCACAGATTGCTATGGAAAATATAGAAAATTCTATTTACCGAGCCTATATTGCTGGCAATAAATCATTGGTAAATGAGTATATTCAAGCTTCAGAAGAAGAATATAAAGTTCTTGAAGATAGTATATCTGTATTAGCAAAAACAATTACTAAAGATGACAATGAAAGTATGACCCGTATCAACAATCTGGAAAATGAATTAAAAAAAGGGTCCAGATACCGGTCAAAAATTATTGAGAGCGCTAAAGATTCCAATCAAAAAGAAATCTATAACATATATCGAAATGATTATGTCCCAATTTTAAGTCATATGAGAACGGAATTAGATGAAATAGAGGAACTTTCTAAAACTTACACAGAAGAATTTATATCCGAAGCCAACAGGCAGGTAACTAAGAATTTAATTATTTTTATATTCGTTATTTTACTTGGGATAGTAGGCAGTATATATTTGTTAAAACAAATTAAATTAAGCATAATAAATCCAATTAATGAAATAAAAATGGCTATGCTGGAAATTGAAAATGGAAATCTAGGTGTAACTATTACTTATGAATCTGCTGATGAAATTGGAATCTTATGTGATGCAGTAAGAATAACAACTAAAAAATTGAAAAACATTATTGGTAATATATCTGATATCATAAAAAAACTGGAGAAGAAAGATTTGACTGCCAGAATAGAAGCTACGTATGAAGGGGATTTTAGTGAGATAAAATTATCTTTGGATAGTATTATTGGAACATTTCAGAATATGATTCAATTCATAAGTGAAACAGCAGAAACTATTACAGAAGGAGCAGAACAGATTTCCAGCTCTTCAAAGGCCGTAGCAGAAGGAAGTACGGAACAGGCAATTGAAATTAGCAGTATGATTAAGAAAATTGAATCCATTGCTACGGATGTTAATATAAATGCTAAAAATTCAACAAAAGTACGTAGGCTGACCAGACCAATTTATTATCACTCAATGCAGCAATTGAGGCAGCTAGAGCAGGTAATGCAGGAAAAGGTTTTGGTGTAGTTGCAGCAGAGATTGGAAAACTTGCAGATGAATGTGCAAGTGCTGTAACTTCAACGAAAGAGTTAATTGGTAATTCTGTACATGCCATGAAGGAAGGAGTAGATTTGGCAAATGAAACAGCAGAAGCCTTTAACGGTATATTACAAAGCTCTATTAATACAGATAAAGTTATGGAAGTGATGTCTAATAATGCAATTAAACAGGCGGAGGAGTTGAATACAACCTTAACATATTTGCAACATGTTTCATCTATTATTGAAAATAATACAGCTGCTGCTGAGGAAAGTTCAGCTATGAGTGGAGAATTCATATACCATGCCCAGAAATTAGAAATGATGCTGGCAGATTATAAATTAATTTAAACTAAATATTAAGTATAAGAATTTTGTAGAAGTTTGTATGCACATATTTAAAAGATTACCATATTTATATAGAGAAAGGTACTATATCCAAATCTATATAATAAAGCGAGAGTATCCTTTCATTATGAAAGGAGGCCATTTATGAATTTTAATAATAATTCATCAAATACGAAATCCGTAATTAATAATAAGGAAAATAAAGAAAATATACAATTAACAGCTGCAGGTATGGGCAATTCATGGAATAACTGCAGACCTGACAGGGATAATTGCTGTCCTTCAGGACCTCCAGGGCCTCCGGGACCTCCAGGTCCACAGGGTCCACAAGGACCAATTGGTCCAACAGGACCGAGAGGACCTGCAGGTCCAGCAGGAGCCACGGGAGCAACAGGTGCAACAGGTCCGGCGGGAGCTCCTGGACCAATTGGACCTGCAGGTCCACAAGGAGAACAGGGACCAATAGGATTAACCGGTGAAACTGGTCTGACAGGAGCAACGGGTCCGGGGGGTCCAGCAGGAGCACCAGGTCCAACAGGACCCCCAGGAGCATCAGGTCCATCAGGTCCAACAGGCCCAGCAGGAGCAACAGGACCCCAAGGACCTCAAGGTGAACCGGGCCCAGCAGGACCACCAGGTGTGGCAGGCCCAGCAGGAGCCACAGGACCAGTAGGCCCAGCAGGGCCTCCAGGAGAAACAGGAGCCACAGGAGCAACGGGACCTGGGGGGCTACCAGGAGCCACAGGACCGGCAGGTCCCCAGGGAGAGCCGGGACCAGCAGGACCACCAGGTGTTTCTGGCCCATCGGGACCAGAAGGGCCAGCAGGAGCAACTGGTCCACAGGGACCACAAGGTGAACCAGGCCCAGCAGGACCACCGGGTGTGGCAGGGCCAG
>JAQSYR010000113.1 GCA_029256035.1 Anaerocolumna sp.
GCTGCACAGGGTATTACCATTATGATGGATAAAAAAGTTGATATGTTTAAGTCCAAGAATTTAGCAGTAATTGCTGTTATATTAATTATCGGTCTGGGTGGAAGCTTTGGATTTGCTAATGGTATGATATCTATGTTTGGAATGCAGTTCCCTGCAATTGCAACTGCTGCAGTGGTAGGTATTATATTAAACTTAGTACTTTCTATTGGAGAAAAGAGCGAATAAAAAACATACTTTCATTCAATAAAAACGGGAGATTTTACTTTCTTAAATGAATTTATCTTTAAGAAAGTAAAATCTCCTGTTTTATTGTTACAAAAAAGCAAATATACATCAAATAAATGCCATAATTACAAAGTTAAGAATAAACAATGCCGTTGCTACCCAAATTACTGGGTTTAGCTCTTTTGTTTTACCAAGTGCAACTTTAATAATTAAATAAAAAATAAAACCAGTTGCAATACCATAAGATATGCTATAAGAGAATGCCATAAAAATTGCCGCAAAAAATGCTGGAATTCCATCTTCTAACTGACTCCAGTTAATTTCTTTAAAAGATGCTAACATCATAATACCAACTGCAATTAATGCAGGAGCTGTAGCCTGTGTTGGTACAATTCCAACCAACGGAGCAAGAAATGCACTGATTACAAATAAACCAGCAGTAACAACAGAGGTTAAACCTGTGCGTCCACCTACCTCGATACCAGCTGCACTTTCAACATAGGTTGTAGTATTAGAAGTTCCAACCAATGCACCTACAGAAGTAGCAATAGAATCTGCAAACAGCGCTTTATCCATCTTAGATTTAAAGCCTGAGCCTTCTTCCAGTGCTTTTTCATCTTCCACATCAAAAATTCCAGATCTTCTACCCGTTCCAATAAAGGTTCCTATGGTATCAAAGGTATCGGATAAACTAAATGCGAAAATAGTCATCAAAACAACAGGAATTCTTTCAGGATCATGAAACAAAGAAGCAAATCCTTCTTTACCAAAGATGGCAAATAAAGTTATTTTCAACTCCTCAACCGAAGTTCCAAGTCCTGAGGTAGTACTAATTGCTGATAAATCCGTAACTCCAAGAGGAATTCCAATCAAGGTTGTGCCAATAATACCAATAATAATGGAACCTTTCACTTTTCTTACTAAAAGTATAAATGTTAATACAATTCCAATTATAGATAAAATAATTTTATTATTGTTAAAATCTGTCAGGGTAGGTATATTGCCTGGAAAGCTAATAATTCCAACATTAAGAATCCCAATATAAGCAATAAAAATTCCGATTCCTCCGCTAATTGCATGTTGTAAACTTTCTGGTATAGCCTTAATAATTAACTTTCTTACCTTTGTAACGGTAATAATAACATTAATAATACCGCAAATAAATACCATGGATAATGCTTCCTTCCAGGAAAATCCCAGTCCAAAGCATACGGTGTAAGTAAAGAATGCATTTAATCCCATTCCAGGCGCCTGCGCATATGGTACGTTAGCAATTAACCCCATCACCAAGGTTCCAATAACAGCAGATATTATAGTGGCTAAAAATACAGCTCCATATGGCATTCCCGTCTGAGATAGAATATCCGGATTCACAAAAATAATATAGGCCATAGCAAAAAATGTTGTTATTCCTGCTACCACTTCCGTTGAGACTGTAGTTCCATGCTCCTTCAGCTTAAAAAACTTGTCCATTTTAAATCTCCTTTGCTCATTTATTCACAATTATTTTACTGGTAAACTTTTTTACCGTTCTATCTTGTTACATCCGTATGTACGGTTGATTTCGAAATACCAAACTGTTTCGCTGTCTGCCTCACCGTTGCATTATTATCAATTATGTAGTTGGCTATTTCTACTGCCCTTTCTTCTATATAGCCTTTCAAAAGGATATCCCCCTATTATACTTGTTTTTATATTGTATGCAGAAGGAGTTTAAAAAAAGACTGCTGCAATATAAATATCTCAATTAATTTGCAACAGTCAGCTTATATTTATCATTATTTCTAAGATTTTAATAAATATTCTTTTTTTCTTATTGTGACCTGAATTTTTTCCTGGTAGCAAGTCCTCCTCTAATATGGCGTTCTGATTTGTTCAGCATAAGTATTTCACTTACCGCATGGTATAAGCTCAAGTTAATAATAGGTAGCCTGTCCTGTAGATCCTTATGTACCGTTGATTTACTTATCCCATATTTTGAGGCTGTTTCTCTTACTGTTGCCTTTTTCGCTATTGTATAATTCGCAAGTTCTAATATCCTTTCCTCCATATATTGCTGCATCACGGTGCCCCCAAGCATGTTTTTTCTAATATATGCTTGTTTGTCCTAACCTATGACTTATTAATATCCTTCAATTCTTCTAGTTCTACGTAATTCATTTCTTTTCAGTGCACCCTGCCATTCTGCTCGTTCAGACTCGTTATCTAACAGCAGTCTTGGAACCTTAACCGGTTTACCCTCATCACCTAAAGCTACGAATACAAGATATGCTCGGTTAATTGGCTTTCTGATACCCTTTAAGTCTTCCACATAGGTGTCAATCCTGACTTCCATAGAAGTATTTCCAACATAGGTCAAACGCCCCACTAATACCAGTGTATCGTTTAAAAATGCGCCTTCTTTAAATTGAAGATTATCAATGGCTGCTGTAATGACATTGCATTCACAGTGTCTCCTTGCAACTATTCCACCTACAATATCTATCCACTCTACAAGTTTCCCTCCAAATAATCTACCCATTCCATTAATGTGATCTGGCATAAGAAGTTGTACTTGTTCCGTTCTAGAGTCTTCCACTCGTTTTTCAGCCTTCAAGGTCCTGCCTCCTAATTACTAATTTTCCCACATAGTCATACCTTTAAGGTTCAACTTCCGTTACTTTTATAGCATCAAAAAATCCATCGGAATAATGCATTTCATAATCATCCGTTATGAATATAGCATGTACGCCTTTTAAGCTATTTATTAAATCCATACCTTCTTCCAAGCCTAATGCAAAACAACTTGTACTTAATCCATCTCCGTCAACAGATTTTTCTGAAATAATAGATACGGATACTAAATTATTCTCGTAGGAATAACCAGTTTCAGGATTCAGAATATGATGGTATAACTTGTCATTTTCCATAAAATATCGCTCATAAATTCCAGAGGAAACAACTGAAAGATCATTTATCTCCATGGTTGCCACAATTTCATTTCGGTCTGCAAATGGTTTTTGAATGCCTACTTTAAATGCCTGACCTGAAGGTTTCTCCCCTACACAAAGTACATTGCCGCCAAGATTTATCATGGCGCTCTTTACACCCTGTGCTATAATGTATTCTTTCACCCGATCCGCAATATATCCTTTTGCAATAGCGCCAAGATCAATAGCCATTCCTTCTTCTTTAAAAGTAACTGTGTTACCTTCTATCACCATATTTTCATAGCCAACTTTTTTTACTGCATTTTCTATATCTGTTTTGGTTGGAACAAGGGGTGTCAAAGAGGTAAAGTCCCACAAAGAAGAAACTGGAGCTATGGTAATATCAAATTTACCCTTTGAAATATTACTGTAATATAAGCCGCTGGTTAAGAGTGATGCCAATTCATCTGATACAATATAACTATTCTCACTTCCAGGCGCTTTAGGAAGAGTTCCATGATTTAGTTTATAGAGTTCACTATTCTCAAGAGTTCTGCTATAAATGTCTTCATATTTGCTAATCACATCAAGTGCCCCATCTATAATTGACTGATCAGTTGAATCATATAATGTAATGGTTACCACTGTATTTAATAAGAAAGAACTTTGAGTTAGTGGTTCTGAAACACTACCATCCTTGTTTGCAGTACTTTCATTACTACTGGTATTATTAGTATTATCATCACCAGCAGGTGCACACCCTGATAACAATGTAATAGCTTGAACAGCAACAAATGCTAAAACTCCAAGTCTTTTAACTCTACTTCTTTTTTTCATAAGTCTACCTAACCTTCTATTTTATAAGTGATATTTTAATGAAACAATTTGTAACTGTCAAGGAAGTATTATAGTAAAGGGCATATTGGATTTATGGATTCATGCATATTTTTCACAATAATAATAAGAATATGAAACATTTTTGTTAAAACAATATCATAATTCGAAGTAAAGTCTTTACTACTCTATAAAAGTATGGTAAAATATTATAGTTGGTTCCCATGAAAATGTATATTATTATGCTCTTGTAATAACAATTCTACATAATAGTAACTTATTGTTATTTCAGTAACAATGCCCCGTTATATGTATAACAAAATCCAATGGAATTGCTTTTCTAATCACATATAACGCATAAGAACCTAAAATCTGTGAAACAGATAAATATTTAATAGCCTGAGAAGAGGCAGATAGGAGTGGATTATGAAAAAAGAAAAGAAACCAAATGGTCTGATTGGTTTAATTGTTGTAACTGTCTTAGCTTTCGCAGTAATTCTTGGAACACAAATGTTAAGCAAAGACAATTCAGCAAGTGAAGCTGCTAACAATGCAGGTGAAGTAATTGATATTACAGGATATCAGGACAATGCAGGGGATATTAAGATTAGTTCTGCAAAAGAACACTTAGCAGAAGATGGTAGCGTTGACGGCTACATAGTAACAGTTGCAACAAAAGGTTTTATGGGTGAGATTTTAATGGATGTAGTTTTAGATAAGACAGGCGAAAATATTACATCCCTTTCTATAGTTGAACAAAATGAAACACCTAATTTAGGTGGAAAAATTGTTGAAGATGCTTTCTTAAGTCAGTTCAGTAATGTTGCTTTACCAGTTTATTTACCTGGAATGGCAGTTGAATCTTCAGAAACTGCTGAAACTGAAGCAGCTGAAACTGAAGCAGCTTGGTGGAAAAATTACAGAAGTTAAATGGGATGCTTTTAACGAAGCTGGGGAATATAAGAGCGTTTTATCTGCTGATGGTGCTTATGAAATGACAAAAGATGGACTTCCATGGCATGAACAGGCTGCTGCACTTGCTAAATTTGTTATTGAAAATCAAGGAACAAGTGCAATTGAACATGACCCTGCTGGTAAAACAGATTCTGTATCCGGAGTAAGTGTTTCTGTTTCTAACTTTGTCTCTCTTGTTGAAGAATGCTTAACTCAGGCAACACCTCTTGCATTTAATGACGGTACTTATACTGTTGAAGGTGCAGAAAGTAATGGTTATGTAGGCATGGTAACTATGGTAATTGAAAACGGCCAGATTACTTCTCTTGTTTGGGATGGCAGAAGCGCCACTGGCGAATATAAGAGTTATTTATCATCAACTGGTAAATATACTATGGTTGAAGGAAATCCTACCTGGAAAGAACAGGCAGATGCTCTTGCTGCTAATGTAATAGCAAATCAAGCAACTTTTGGAATCGTTGTTAATGAAAGTGGTAAAACAGATTCCGTTGCAGGTGTTAGTATCAATGTTAATGAATTTGTTGCATTAGTAGAAGAATGCTTTAAACAAGCATCTACTGCAACTACTCCAGCAGAACCTGTAGCTGAAGAACCTGTAGCTGAAGAACCTGCAACTACAGAAACTCCTGCAACTGGCACACAAGTAGAAGCAATTTCAGGAGCTACAATTTCATCTACTGCTGTTGTAAATGGAATTAACAAAGCATTATCCTTTGTAAAAGATTTCGTACTTGCTCAATAATAATATAATATTACAAAATAAAAAAAACCAGCTGACACATCAACTGGTTTTTTTTATTTTGTTAATTAGCAATTGAATCCACTGAACTTTCTTTACTACTCTGAACTTTTACCACAACCCGATTGGGCAAACATATAATAGACTCTCCATTGTACTCTGCATTTTTTTGATCGACGCATAATTTATCAGGACAATTTGCATCATCCAGAGGCAGCTCTTTATAAACCTTATTGTCTACCTCTATAATAACCTTGTCACCATCCTTTTTAGTTGCATTAATAATGATAAAAGCTCCAATTGCAATTATCAAAATAATACCTACCAAATAAATATCGTTTTTCTTCACCTAATACCTCACATTTTTTACTTGTCTATAACCTTCAAAAATCACTTCTGTCCAATGAAGCCTCCCTATATATCTATAGATACAACTATATTATAAACTTTTTTTATGCTGATGTATATATTTTATTCTGTAAATAATGGTGTTGACATGTATCTGTCTCCAGTATCCGGTAATAAAACAACAATTGTTTTACCAGCATTCTCTGGACGTTTTGCTACTTCTGTAGCTGCCCATAATGCTGCTCCTGATGAAATACCCACTAAAAATCCTTCTGTCTTCGCAAGTTCTTTGCCTGTTTCAAATGCATCATCATTTTCAACTGCAATAATTTCATCATAAACCTTGGTGTTTAATATGGATGGAATAAATCCAGCTCCACTACTTTACCGTCGGTATCTTGCCAGATTTCAGGTCCTGTGGTTTCTCTATGAATTTTTGGATTCGCAGCATTGTCAAATTGAGAAGGAATAAAGGAATTAGGAGTTTCACTTGCAATTTCTTCTGCTTTGGCAATTGCGCCTTTCATTCCCTTTGTTCCTTCTGTTAGAACGAGTTCAGCACCATAAGCTTTAAGAAGCATTCTTCGCTCCACACTCATAGTCTCAGGCATTGTAATTATTAATTTATATCCTCTGGCTGCAGCCACAGATGCTAACCCGATTCCGGTATTTCCGCTGGTTGGTTCAATAATGGTTCCACCCGGTTTTAATTTTCCCTGTTGTTCAGCGTCATCAATCATAGCTTTGGCAATTCTGTCTTTTACACTTCCTGCTGGATTAAAATATTCTACTTTAGCAATGATTGTTGCATTAACTTCCTTTGTCTTATTATAGTTACCTATTTCTACTAATGGTGT
>JAQSYR010000114.1 GCA_029256035.1 Anaerocolumna sp.
ACTCTTTCTTTTTTATAATCATTATACTTATGGGAGTAATTTTGAATCTCTTTTGTATTACTGATATTATTAATAATAGCATTGGCTGCTTTTCTGGCATCTCGGATAGCTTCTACCACCGTAGCCGGTCCATAAGCCGCATCACCAATTACATATACCTTGTTGCGACTGGTTTCCTGGGTCTCATAATTAAATGTAACATAACCTTTTTCTGTAACTCTAATGTCATTCTTACTAAATAAATCAGGATCTACCTGTTCACCTACAGCTGCAATGACTAAATCCCCTGGAATATTAACAACCTCTGAAGTTTCCATTGGTCTTCTTCTACCTTTTTCATCTGGTTCTCCAAGAACCATCTTGCAACACTGTAATTCTCCGTTTTCATAAGAAACAGGAGATAATAATTCCATAAAATGAATGCCTTCTTCTCTTGCTAATACCAATTCTTCTTCAGCAGCAGGCATATACCTTTTGGTTCTACGGTAAACCACAGATACTGTTTCTACTCCCGCCATACGTTTTGCAGCTCTGGCTGCATCCATGGCAGTATTGCCTCCGCCAATAATTATAATGTTCTTACCTGGCATATAATTTGATATACCTAATTCTGCCTTCTTACACTGAGCAAGGAAATCTAGTGCATTTACAGAACTTCCAGACTTAAGTTTTAATTCTCCTGACTTGGCTGCTCCTACGGCAATAATAATGTATTCAAATCCTTGGTCTGTTAATTCCTTTAATGACTTAATTTCTGTATTTAATTTAATATTTACTCCATAGGTTGTTAGAAGTTCAATATCTTTATCTAAAGAATCTCCGCTAATTCTAAATTCCGGAATCACATGGCGAATGACTCCTCCAAGCGAACAGGTCTTTTCAAATATTGTTACCAAAGCCCCTGCTCTTGCAAGAAAATTAGCAGCTGAAATGCCTGCAGGACCACCGCCAATAATGGCAGTTTTGCCAACCGGTAAAGTACTTAAAGTTTCACTGTCTTTTCTTAACTTATTTAAAATAGCATCATAGCCCTGAATGGCCGTTTCTAATTTAACATCACGAATTTGTACCGATTCCTCATAATAGTTTCTTGTACACTTTTCCATACATCTATGACTACAGATAGTGCCTGTAATAAATGGCAGTGGATTATCTTCTAAAATAACCTGCAAGGCCTCTTCATATCTTCCCTCTCCTGCCAGCCCAACATAAGTTGTAATGTCTTGATGAATAGGGCATCCTTCTTTACATGGTGCAACAAAACAGTCAATAAGTGCTGTTTCCAGTTCATTTGCAATCTGCCACATACGGTTATATCCGCCAGGCTTTAAAAGGGTAGTTGCTAAGGTAATAGGACCAATGCCAAGTTCAAATAACTTCCTTATATTAAATGCATCGGCTCCACCAGAATAAGAAATAGGTAGTTTTCCATCAAAGGCTTTTGATAAACGTAAACAAAGTTCTACCGTTAATGGATATAAGGAACGTCCTGACATATACATTTCCTCTCCTGGCAGTTCTTTTTCTGTAATCTGAACCGGGAACGTATTGGTTAAT
Organism: Anaerocolumna sp.; assembly: GCA_029256035.1. Taxonomy (GTDB): domain Bacteria; phylum Bacillota; class Clostridia; order Lachnospirales; family Lachnospiraceae; genus Anaerocolumna. The sequence goes on from JAQSYR010000114.1 coordinate 1,558, forward strand.
TTTACACCAAAGGATAAATTAAGTTCTTTTCCTATTTCTAGTAATCTATGTATCATAGGTACTGCATCATCAAATTGAAGGTCATTCTTAAAATGATGATCATCAAATGAAATATACTCGTAACCCATACTGTCTAATGTCTTTCTTGCAAATTCATAACCTAAAAGAGTAGGATTACATTTAATAAAAGTATTTAAATTCTTTTCTTTCATTAAATAAGAAGCAATACGTTCTATTTCTTGTGGAGGGCATCCATGAAGTGTAGATAATGTAATAGATTTACATATCACCGGTGATATACTGTCAACATATGCTTCATCTATGTTATAAAATAAATTTAGGTTCTGTTTCACAAAGGATTTGCATTCTTTCCAGATGCCAGTTTCTTCAGCGTTCTTTAAACCTTCTATAAAGGAATTAATCTTTGGTGATTTTATTCCTTCCAGATCATAACCAACACTCATATTAAAGATAAACCCATTCTCACTTCCAAGTCCAAATTCTTTTGCCATAATTTTTAATGCAAACCAGGCTTTTACATACTCAGCAAATGCATCTGGTACCCTAAGTTCTGTAGACCATTCTACGTTATAACCTTCATCCTCTGCTTTTATACAGGGTTTTGATACCGGAAGATCTTCCCCGTCCAGAATCTGGACGGTTTTTAGCTCAAAAAATCTACTGCCGGCATAATAAGAAGCAATGATATTTTGTGCAAGCTGGGTTTGGGGTCCCGCAGCTGGTCCAAAAGCAGTTTCTAAACTCTCGCCAAACAATGGAATAGTATTGCTACTTTCCTTTACAAAACATTTATGTACTCCAAAAACAGTATTGTTATCTTGTTTTTCAGTTAATATCCAATTCATTAATTGTGAAAAAGGAATTGGTGTCATACGATCACTCATCTTCGTCCTCCTATCCATTTATGGATTTCCATAATAATGCAGCCTGTTCTCTGGAACCAGCCAAAATTCTTTCTTCATCTATACCAATAAGTTCACGGTCTTTCATTACAACCCTTCCGTTAATTATGGTAGTTACTACATTTCTACCATTCATTCCAAATAAGATATGAGAATTTATATTATTTTTATTCAAAGGTGTAAGAGGGTTATAATCCATTACAATAATGTCTGCTGCTGCTCCTGGTTCTAAAGTACCAAGTGGAGTTGTAAAATAGCGATTGGCAATTATACGGTTATTCTCGAATAACATTGCTGGAACTTCACCCCAGGCTGCCTGTGGATTACAGGTATTATGTTTATGCAATATATTTGCTACCTTCATAGACTCTATCATATCATTGGTATAACCATCAGTTCCAAGTCCTGTAACAATACCTTTATGAAATTGTTCCATGGTTGGAGGACATCCTACTGCGTTACCCATATTGGATTCCGGATTATGTACAATCATGGTATCCGTAGTTTTAAGTAAATCCATTTCCTGCGAATTAATATAGATACAATGGGCTGTAATAGTTTTTGGGCCTAATATATTCATATCCATCAGACGGTTTACAACCCGCTTTCCATAATGCTGTAAAGAATAATGTAAATCATCGATACCTTCAGCAACATGTATGTGATATCCTACTTCTTCCGGTTTATGTTCACCACAATATGCTAAGGTTTTGTCTGATAAAGTAAATGCTGCATGAAGTCCCATCATACCTTTTTGCATATCCGTAGTATCTTTCCTGGCTGCATTGATAAATGCTTCATTCTCAGCCACTGCTTCTTTCATCTGTTCTTCTCCATTACGGTCAGATACTTCATAGCACAGACAGGTTCTAACGCCAAGTTCTTTTGCCGCATCTCCAATAGTAAATAAGCTGTCCCTTGTAGCCCCATAGCTTGCATGATGATCAAATACTGTAGTAACACCATTCTTAATACAATCTATATAGGTTGTAAGTGCACTATATTTGGTCTGTTCTAATGTAAGCTTCCGATCAATATTCCACCATAATCCTTCTAATATTTCAGGAAAATTTTTAGGATTATGACCATTCACTGACAGACCCCTTGCCATAGCACTATAAATATGATTATGGGTATTAATAAAACCCGGCATGATGATGCCGCCTTTGGCATCTATATAATCAACATCCGGGTATTTTCTAAGTAGTTCATTTGTTGTATTTACTTCCTGAATCAAATTACCATTGACACATACGGCTCCATCTTCCAGCCAAGTTCCATCTGTCCTTCGGGTAACTAATTTACCATTTCCAATAATCATCATATTCTTTTTCCTCACAATCTCACTCTAATTTACATTCCTTGTTATAAAAATGCAGAAAGCAAGTTGAAATGCAAATCTTTATTTTAATACTATTAATGAAAATAATTAACAATTATCTAAAACTTTTATTTCTATTTCTATTATTGTAGCATTAAATACACGGAAAATCAACCAGCCTTTTAAAAAAATTTTTGTTTTCTCAAAAATAATTTTTAGTTTTCTATTGATATTTATTCATCAATTATGATATATTAGTTATAACAATTGTGCTTTGTCAAATATTATCTATAGAATGGAGAATGATATGAATATAGCTAACATAAATCTGTTAAAGCAGATTGCACACGGTTTATCTGCACAATTTGGAGATAACTGTGAAATAGTAATCCATGATTTAACCGGAGGAAATATTGAAAGTTCTATCGTTTTCATTGAGAATGGACACGTAACCAATCGTAAACTTGGGGATGGCCCCTCCCATGTTGTTTTAGAGGCGCTGCATGATGAATCCAATAAACTAGAAGACCATCTTGGCTACTTAACCAGAACCACAGACGGACGTATTTTAAAGTCCAGCACCATTTACATAAGAAATGAAGATCAAAAGGTAACTCATATATTTGGCATTAACTATGATATTACCAATTTATTATTAGTAAAAAGTTCATTAAGTGCACTAATTGATAATAATGATACAAAGGAGCCAGAAAAGATTACCAGAAATGTAACAGATCTTCTTGATGACCTTATTGACCAGTCTGTTAAGCTGGTGGGTAAACCCGTTGTATTAATGACAAAAGAGGATAAAGTGAAAGCAATCCAGTTTCTAAATGAAACTGGCGCATTTTTAATTACGAAATCCGGAGATAAAGTATCCAAATATTTTGGCATTTCAAAATATACCTTATATAGTTACATGGATATAAACAATTAAACTAAACATTATATTACAGGAGGTAAATATGGACCCTATTTATTGGATCTTGAACCAGCTACCAAAAACTGAGGATCAAAATCTAAAAGTAATGGCTATGAGTGAAGTACAAAAGGCAAAGGCTTTCCATGAAAGCATACCAGAATATTCAGAAACGCCATTAGTAGCATTAGATAATACTGCAGGTTTTCTTGGTCTAGGTAACATATTTGTTAAAGACGAATCTTATCGGTTTGGATTAAATGCTTTTAAAGTACTTGGCGGTTCCTTTGCCATTGCCCGCTACATCGCAAAAAAAACCAATCGTGACGTTTCTGAACTTGATTACTATACTCTAACTTCACCAAAGTTAAGGGAAGAATTCGGGCAGGCAACATTTTATACTGCAACGGATGGTAATCATGGCCGTGGTGTTGCCTGGGCAGCAAATAAACTTGGACAAAAATCTGTTGTTTTAATGCCAAAAGGCTCTTCAAAAACACGTTTGGAGAATATCTTAAAAGAAAATGCAATTGCCACCATTGAAGAAGTAAATTACGATGAATGTGTTCGAATGGCTAACGCTGCTGCATTAAAAGCAGAAAATGGAGTTATGGTTCAGGATACTGCCTGGGATGGGTATGAAGAAATTCCTTCCTGGATTATGCAAGGTTATGGAACTATGGCACTTGAAGCAGATGAACAGCTTGTGCGTAAAAACGAAAATCCTCCTACTCATGTATTTATTCAGGCAGGAGTTGGTTCCTTAGCAGGGGGTGTTGTTGGGTACTTCGTGAACCGTTATCCTAAAAATCCTCCTACTTTTATTGTAGTTGAAGCTACAGTGGCGGACTGTCTGTATCGTTCTATAAAGGCAAACGATGGAAATATTCACATTGCAGATGGTGATATGCAAACAATTATGGCAGGACTTGCTTGTGGCGAGCCAAATACCATCTCCTGGGATATTCTTAGAAACCATGTATCTGTATTTGCTTCCCTACCTGACTGGGTTGCAGCAAGAGGAATGCGAATTCTAAGTGCTCCTATAAAAGGGGATTCTAGAATTATCTCTGGTGAATCAGGTGCTGCTCCTTTTGGTTTATTATCATGTATTATGCAGATGGATGAGTTAAAAGAATTAAAAGAAGCATTAAAGCTAAATGAAACATCCAATATTATAAATATACATTGTTCTAAAGTAAAACATGTATATTTTTATGATTAAATAAATAAATGGAGGATACTACTATGGATTTTAACCTAATAAAAAAAGCCGCAGAAAATTACCAGCCTCAAATGGTCAAATTTTTAAGAGATTTAATTGCCATCCCTGGAGAAAGCTGTACGGAAAAAGAGGTTGTAAAACGTATTGAACAGGAAATGAAAGAATTACAATTTGATAAAGTTGTAATTGACCCTATGGGTAACATCTTAGG
>JAQSYR010000115.1 GCA_029256035.1 Anaerocolumna sp.
TATAATATTCAGAATAATGACAACATACATATATTAAATTATTATACAGTAGAGCAGGTGCTCCAGTTTATGGATATTAAAACACCAGGTACTATTATGGTAAATAATGCGCCAGCCGGACCAAAAGAAAAAATATATGATAATTTTACCATTTACTGTGATATGGAAGAAGATTATATGGGGTCTTTACTTACTTTAGAGAAGGATGAAATTTATACAGAGGAGTTTGGGACTGAATTAGCAGATCCAGTAAAATCAACAAGTCCAGTTAGTAAGTCAGAGGTGGAAGAAAAGGGAATAAAAGGGATAGACAGAAGCATTACAGTAATTGTAAATAACACTCCTGTTATTTTACAAAACAAACCAAGTTATATCTTTGTAGATATTTTTGATTTTTATCCTTTTGACCTTTCAACCTTAAAAGGTTCTGAAGTGGTCATTACTTTAAATGGACAGAAGGCTGAATTTACCACATCTTTACAGGAAAATGATGTGATTGAATTATACTGGAAGAAGTAAAAGAAAGAATCTCTTTTCTTTATAGAAACCTATAAAATCATTATTATTTAGAAACCCGTAAAATCAATATTATATATTGACAAAATACCGAGAATGTATGATACTTTGTTATGAATAAATAACCGGGTATTAATTCTATAAATTAGTGGAGATAACACAAGAAGAAAGAGAATATGTCAGGAGGTACTTATGAATTTATGCAGTATTGTGAGTGGAAGTAGCGGAAATTGTACCTTTGTTGGCAGTAAACACACAAAGCTTTTAATAGATGCAGGAGTAAGTTGCAAAAGAATTGAAAGTGGTCTTAATAGTATTCATGTGAAGCCTGATGATATTCAGGGGATTTTAATAACCCATGAACATTCAGATCATATAGCAGGTCTTGGAACATTATCCAGAAGATATCAAATACCTATCTATGGCACAGTTGAAACCATACATTCTATATTAAAGACCAAGAATATAGGTAAAATTTCAGAAGAACTTATTCATTATGTAGAACCAGATACTAAATTTATGATAGATGATATTATGGTTGAACCTTTTGCTATCTCTCATGATGCAGCCAACCCCGTATGTTACACTTTTCAGGCAGATGGTCATAAAGTTGGAATGGCTACAGATTTAGGAAAATATGATGATTATATAATTTCTAAATTAGAATCATCAGAGATACTTTTACTGGAAGCAAATCACGATGTGAATATGCTTATGGTAGGGGGGTATCCTTATTATTTAAAGCAGAGAATTTTAGGAGACCGTGGACACTTATCCAATGAAAATTCGGCGAAATTAATCAGACGGCTTTTTCATGATAAGCTAAAATATATTGCTTTGGCTCACTTAAGCAAAGAAAATAATTATGAAGAGTTAGCCTATGAAACTGTTAGGCTTGAATTAAATGAATTTATGGAAGACAGTAAGGCAGGCAAAATTTTAAGTGTTGCCAGAAGAGATTTACCTTCGGAGATGTTATCTACCACATAGGGATTTTAATGTATTAGAGGAATGATAAGAAAGGCTTGGTATAAGAATGAAAAAAACAATAATTACAGTTGTAGGAAAAGACAGTGTGGGAATTATCGCAAAAGTTTGTACTTATTTAGCAAATAATAAAGTTAATATTTTAGATATTTCACAAACCATCGTACAGGGTTATTTCAACATGATGATGATTGTTGACAGTAATGAATCACCAAAGAATTTTGAACAACTTGCAACAGAACTAGAGCAAATTGGTGAAGAAATTGGTGTAATTATTAAAACACAACATGAAGATATATTTAATAAAATGCACCGACTTTAAAAAGTGGTGCTTTTTTCTCATATGGAACGAGGATATGATAGGATAAAAAACTTTAAATAAAGGGATTTAGATAAAATAAACGCAGATAGGAGCATTTTATGATTAATATAAATGAAGTATATGAAACCAATAAAATGATTGAACAAGAGAATCTGGATGTAAGAACAATCACCTTAGGTATAAGCCTTTTAGATTGTGCAGATACTAATCTTGAAGTTGTTAAGAAAAAAATCTACAGCAAAATTACGACTATAGCAAAAGACCTGGTAGCTACAGGAAAAGCAATCGAACGTGAATATGGAATTCCTATTGTAAATAAAAGAATATCTGTCACTCCAATTTCATTAGTCGGTGCATCCTCCTGTAATAGCCCAAAAGACTATGTTGAAATTGCTAAAACCTTAGATGCTGCAGCAAAGGAAGTTGGCGTAAACTTTATAGGTGGATTTTCAGCACTAGTTTCAAAAGGTATGTCCTTAAATGAAGAGAATTTAATTCGTTCCATTCCCGAAGCACTGGCCATAACAGAACGTGTATGCAGCTCAGTAAATGTTGGCTCCACAAAGACAGGAATTAATATGGATGCAGTAAAATTATTAGGACACATTATTCTTGAAACAGCAGAATATACCAAAGAAAGAGACTCCTTAGGCTGTGCAAAACTAGTTGTATTTTGTAATGCACCAGATGATAATCCTTTTATGGCTGGAGCATTTCATGGGGTTACGGAAGCAGATTCCGTTATTAATGTAGGTGTCAGTGGTCCAGGTGTTGTAAAAAAAGCATTAGAAAGCGTTCGTGGGGCTGATTTTGAAACCTTATGTGAAACAATTAAGAAAACAGCATTTAAAATAACAAGAGTTGGTCAGCTAGTAGCTCAGGAAGCTTCTAAAAAGATGAATATTCCATTTGGTATTATAGATTTATCCCTGGCTCCAACTCCGGCTGTAGGAGACAGTATTGCAGAAATTTTTGAAGAAATGGGTCTGGAATATGCAGGTGCGCCAGGTACAACAGCAGCCCTTGCACTGTTAAATGATCAGGTAAAAAAAGGTGGAGTTATGGCTTCTTCTTCTGTTGGTGGATTAAGCGGCGCTTTTATTCCGGTAAGTGAAGACCAGGGTATGATTAATGCAGTACTGGCTGGCGCATTATCTCTTGAAAAATTAGAGGCTATGACTTGTGTATGCTCTGTAGGACTTGATATGATTGCAATTCCAGGAGATACGAAAGCTTCTACCATTTCTGGAATTATTGCAGACGAAATGGCAATTGGAATGATAAATCAAAAAACAACAGCGGTTAGATTAATTCCTGTTGTAGGTAAAACAATAGGAGATATGGCTGAATTTGGCGGTTTATTAGGATATGCACCTGTTATGCCAGTAAATCAATTTAGCTGTGAGGCTTTTATTAACCGTGGTGGTAGAATTCCAGCACCAATTCACAGTTTTAAAAATTAAATTTTAATAATAGGATTTAACATTCGAATCCAAAAAATAAAGATAGTGTAAAAACTTTACACTAATAAAATAAATCAAGGGAGTGTAAAAATGAATCAAACATTAGTAGAAAAGGATTATAAAAAAATATTTCATTATTTTACTGAAATCTCAGCCATACCAAGAGGTTCAAAAAATAACACAGCAGTAAGTAATTATCTGGTTAATTTTGCAATGGAACATGGTCTATACTATAAGCAGGATGAGCTAGAAAATGTAATTATAATAAAAGAAGCAACACCAGGTTATGAAACAGCACCTACAATTATTATTCAGGGACATATGGACATGGTATGTGAAAAGTCGAATGATAGTAATCATGACTTTAATACCCAAGGATTGGAATTGCTAGTTGATGGTGATTACATTTATGCAGATCGAACTACCTTAGGCGCAGATAATGGAATCGCTGTTGCCTATACTCTGGCTTTTCTAGAAGATGAAACCCTAAAGCACCCAAGAATAGAAGCTATATTTACAACGGATGAAGAAATCGGTATGGAAGGTGCTATGGGAATAGATGTAAGTGAGTTAAAGGGTAAGTACTTATTGAATATTGATTCAGAAGATGAAGGATCGATTTTAACCAGTTCAGCTGGTGGTATGACTGCAACTTGTGAATTACCTTTAAAAAGGGAAAGCCAAAATGGTATAAAGGTGACAGTTGCAATTAGTGAATTACAAGGCGGCCATTCAGGAGCAGAAATTAATAAGAATCGAACCAATGCAGCGATTTTAATGGGTCGTCTTATGTTTGAACTTAGAGAACATGCTTCCTATGGCTTAATTGATATGAATGGTGGATTAAAGGATAATGCCATTCCAAGAGATGCCATTGCTAATTTTTTAGTGGTACCTGAAGAAATAGAACAGTTTTCTACAGAAGTAGAAAAACTTACTCTTAAATATAAAATGGAATTGCAATCTAGTGAACCTCATTTAAAAATCACCTTAACCAAAGGTGACCAAGGTCAATATGATTGTATTAGCTCGTCTTCCTTTGAAAAGATGCTATTTCTCTTAATTCAAATGCCAAATGGTGTTCAGGTTATGAGCTCAAATATTCCAGGGCTGGTAGAAAGTTCATTAAACCTTGGAATCTTCCAAATGGACCAGGAACAGCTAAATATTTATTATCATATCAGAAGTTCAGTAAATAGTTATAAGCAGTTTCTTGCTGATAAATTAAACTATCTGGCACAGTTTCTAGGAGGAGAGTTCTATATCAGAACCCAGTATCCAGCTTGGGAATACAAGAAAGATTCACCATTTCGAGATCATTTGGCGAAAGTTTTTATTGAGCAGTATGGTACGGAACCTAAATTTGAGGCAATTCATGCTGGATTGGAATGCAGCTTTTTTGCTGAAAAAATTGAAGATGTTGATATTGTATCCTTAGGACCTGACATGTA
>JAQSYR010000116.1 GCA_029256035.1 Anaerocolumna sp.
CCTGCATTCTTTGAGAAGCTTCTAAGTTCAATGGCACAGGTTTTAGCACCTTCACATTCATAAATGCTGTGTGGTACATCTTCTTCTGAAATATATGCTTCATAGGCTGCATCATATATAATAACAGCACCTACTTTATTAGCATAATCAACCCATTTTTGTAATTCATTCTTATTAATAGTAGAACCAGTCGGATTATTAGGGAAACATAAATAAATAATGTCAGGTGTTTCTGTTGGAAGCTCTGGGGCAAAATTAGTTTCTTTTGTACATGGCATGTAAATTACATTGCTCCATTTTCCAAGGGAAGGTATATATTCTCCAGTTCTTCCAGCCATTGCATTAGTATCTACATAAACTGGATAAACAGGATCGCATACTGCAATTTTATTATCCACGTCAAAAATATCACCAATATTACCGGAATCACTTTTGGCACCGTCACTCACAAAAATTTCATCAATTGCAATATCTACACCTCTAGATTTAAAATCATGTTCTGCAATGGTAGTTCTTAGAAACTCATAACCTAAATCAGGTGCATATCCTTTAAAAGTTCCTTTCACTGCCATTTCATCGGTTGCCTTGTGAATTGCATCAATGATTGCTGGAGCTAAAGGTAATGTTACATCACCTATTCCTAAACGGATAATCTTTTTCTCTGGATTTGCATCAGTAAAGGCTTTCACTTTTTTTGCAATATCTGAAAATAAATAACTTCCAGGTAATTTTAAATAGTTTTCATTAATTTTAAACATGTTGTTCTCCTTATTTTTATGCATTTAGATTCTGTATATTTATAAATATTATAGCATGTTTTTTAATATAAATTCAATTTATATTTCAGTTTCACCCTGGAATACGGTTACAGCAGGACCTGTCATAAAAATAGTATTCTTTTGTCTGTCATATGCTATCTTTAATTCTCCACCTAATAATTTTACAGTAACCTGATCTTCTGTAAATCCATTTAGGATACATGCATATACACTTGCACATGCACCTGTTCCACAAGCCAGTGTCTCACCGGAACCCCGTTCCCATACTCTCATATCAATGGTATTTCGATCGATAACATGTATAAACTCTGTATTGGTTCTTTTTGGAAACATAACATGATTTTCAAATAATGGTCCAATTTTCTCAATTTCTACTGCTTTTGTATCTTCTACAAACACAACAGCATGAGGATTTCCCATTGATACGCAGGTCATCTCATAAGTGAAACCACCAATGGTAATAGGCATTGCTACGATCTGCTCGTTATCACTTATTACTGGTATCAGTTTTGGGTCTGTAATTGGGCTTCCCATATCAACTGTAACTTCTTCAACTTTTTGATTCACTACTTTTAAATCCAGGTATTTTATACCAGCACCTGTTTCAATGGATATTTGCTGTTTATCTGTCATTCCGTGGTCATAAACATATTTTGCGACACATCGGATACCATTTCCACACATAGGAGAAGCAGACCCGTCTGCGTTATACATATCCATAAAGAAATCTGCCTTTTGGGATGGCTTAATTAATATTAAACCGTCTGATCCAATACCAAAGTGTCTATCGCTTAATTTACGTGCAGCTTCTTCTGGATTCTCCACTTGTTCTTTAAATGAATTAATATAAACATAGTCGTTTCCACAACCTTGCATCTTCGTAAATTTCATTCTTCTACCTTGTCCTTCCTATTAATTACAATAAGTTATTTTAAATTATTATAGCAAATATTTCATATAAGGTAAAGATATAGTTCACAAGCTATAAAGTAAAAAAAATGTACTAACTATGTAACAAAGGGACAAGCAATAGCCAGGTTAATTCCTGTAAGAATTAATCCTGCTACTTGCCTTTTACCGCTTTGTCTAAAATAAGTCAGTACATTATATTACATCATGCTTAAAATCATTTCAGCCATTTCTACCATATTGGTTCCACTATCCATACTATTCTTCTGTATATATCGATGTGCTTCTTCTTCAGACATGTTGTTACGTTCCATTAAGAGAACTTTTGCTTTATATATAGTAGCCTTTTCTTCCTCTGAACGAGTCTTAGGCTTTTCTTTTTCTTTTTTCTTTCTCTTATTATAATTATAACTCATCATTTGAATGGTATTGATTAAATCCTGCATTTTAATTGGCATACTTAGACATATAATATTATTTGCCGAACATTCTTCCATTCTGGCTGCAGATGCAACCAATAACATTTCAAATCCCTTAGGGAGATAATTATTTAGTTCATAGTAATGCATATCTGAAAAACGGTATCCGCTCACGACTATGCCGCCATCAAGTTCATTAGCGATTCCAATGGCTTGGGCCCCTGTAGTACAAGTAGCATTTACCTCTAGTCCATTTCGGATAAGTGCATTTTTAATATTTTTGGCGTCTTCCATTTTTGGAAAAGCTACAATAATGCTTAACACATCTAATCACCTCCATCTATCTAAAATGTATTTATTTACTGTCACTTATCATAAATACATTATTAAATACGATGTAGGTATTCATCTAACTCCCATTTGGTAATCTGAGTCATATAACGGTTCCATTCTTCTTTTTTAGATTCAATATATCGTTTTGAAGTATGAGTTCCTAATACACTCTTTATAAATTCACTGGATTCTAGTTCCTTAACTGCTTCCTCTAAATTCACAGGAAGACTCTTAATACAAAAAGCATCTTTTTCTTCCTTGGACATTCCAAAAATATTTTTATCAATACTATCCGGAGGAGTTAATTTATTTTTAATTCCGTCTAAACCAGCAGCCAGACAAACTGCAAAAGCAAGATAAGGGTTTGCAGAAGGATCCGGACTTCTAAGTTCAATTCTTGTACCTGTACCTCTTTCTGCCGGAATGCGAATAAGAGGACTTCTGTTTTTTGCAGACCATGCAACATACACAGGTGCCTCAAAGCCTGGTACCAAGCGTTTATAGGAATTAACTAAAGGATTAATAATAGCTGTCATTCCATTAATATGTTTCATAATACCCGCGATAAAATAATATGCTTCTGAACTTAATCCTAGTTTATCGGATGGGTCGTGGAAAATGTTAACTCCATCTTTTTTTAGTGACATATTTACATGCATACCTGAACCATTGATTCCAAATTTAGGCTTTGGCATAAAAGTAGCATGTAAGCCGTGTCTTTTTGCCACAGTACGGGCAACCATACGAAATGTTACTATATTATCTGCCATTTTTAGTGCATCCTCATAACCAAAAGCGATTTCATGTTGTGCCGGTGCAACTTCATGATGAGATGCTTCAATTTTAAATCCCATATCTTCTAAAGTTAGAACCATTTCTCTTCTTGCATTCTCTCCGGAATCCAATGGAGCAACATCAAAATAACCTCCACGTTCTTCAGATGAGCAGGATGGTTCTCCATTTTCTTTTAAATTAAATAAGAAGAATTCACATTCAGGTCCAACATCAAAAGTATAACCCAGTTCCTTTGCTTCCTGAACTACTCTCTTTAATATTTGTCTTGGATCTCCCTCAAAAACTGTTCCATCTGGGCAATAGACGTCACATAGAAATCTTGCAACTTTACCTTGTTGTGGTCTCCATGGAAAGATTTCAAATGTATCTAAGTCAGGGTACAAATACATATCAGATTCTTCAATACGTACATAACCTTCAATAGAAGAACCATCAAACATACATTTATTATTTAAAGCTTTTTCTAGCTGGCTTGTTGTTATCGCTACATTTTTCAAATTACCAAAGATATCAGTAAACTGTAATCTGATAAATTGTACATCCTCTTCTTCCACCATTCTCAAAATATCTTGCTTTGTATAATGACTCATAATCTATCGCTCCTTTATTATATTTTATTGTAAAAAGTTGTTTATCTTGGTAAGTTAATTGAACTTTCCATAAATTAAAAAAGGCAAAGGTGCATCATAAATGAACACCCTTGCCATGATGATAACATCATAACAGCCATAATATTATTTGTCAATATTATATTTATCATTCAAAATCTATGATTGCATTTGGCCAGAAATGCAGATTCCCAAATAATTTACGTCATTTTTGAGATCTATAATTTGCTTGTTTTGTATATTTCTTATCACTGGGCGTAAAACACTATCTGAATAATTTTTTAAAACAATTCCTTTCGTCCCATCACTTAATTCAACACAGGAACCAACGGGATAAACTGCAATGCATTTTGAAAAGTAATCTACGACTCTAAGATCATATCGCTGATTTCCATTGCCAAAAAGATATTCAATTACTTCAGATGGTTGACTGGCTTTATGATAGGCTCTGTCGGAAGTCATTGCATCATATGTGTCAGAAACAGCAATAATTCTGCCAAACATGGAAATTTCATGTCCTTTTAAGCCATTAGGGTATCCTGAACCATCAAATCTTTCATGATGCTGTAATACTCCTATCTTAGTTACACTACTTAAATTATATGCTTTATAAAGCATTTCATACCCGCGTTCTGGATGGGTCTGTATTACCTGGAATTCAGATTTGGACAGCTTACCACTTTTATCAAGAATATCAGTGGGCACAAATTTCTTACCAATATCATGTAACATACCAGACATACCTAATTGAATTAACTTATCTCTGTTATATTCTAATTTTACTCCTATACCTACAGACAAAATTCCTACATTAATATCTTCCAGTCTGTTTGCGGTCTCAATTCGTAATTTTTCATCAACCACATCATTAATAATAATACCCTCTGATATTTCATCATTTACATAGACTCCATGATATCCCATGCCTCTTAACCTGCATATAATAGAATCTGTTAATTCAAAATTTTCCCTTAATAGAATTAAACCTTCAGCTCCATATAAGGGTCTAGCAAGCCGAGTACCTGGTACCAGCTGGTCCACTGAAAGAAATCTCATTATAATTGATCCTCCACAAAAATTACACAAATCACTGCTTTAGGCAGTCAGCTCATAAATAGGATAGAAAAGTCACCTTGATTCTAATGTTTACATAATAAAACGCAAATATTGTCATATTATATCACAGTAAGCCATTTATTGGTATACTTTTTTTATTTTTATTCATTTCATTAGAATATTGCACTGATTTATATATTTTTATGGTAAATATGTCCAATTATTTATGCATTAACATTTTATGATAAAATCATACGGTCATTGGCAAATTCTTCACCGCTGGCCATTTCAAATTTACTAAGCAGATCCGTCACTTGCAGCTTCTTTTTTTCTTCTCCTGCTACATCATATATAATATTACCTTGGTGCATCATAATAAGTCGATTACCATACTGAATTGCATTTTTCATATTATGGGTTACCATTAATGCAGTCAGAGAATTAGCAGCCACAATCTGGTCAGTAAGCTCTAACACCTTATTGGCAGTTTTAGGATCAAGGGCAGCTGTATGCTCATCAAGCAGTAAAAGCTTGGGTTTCTGCAAAGTAGCCATAAGCAGAGTTAATGCCTGTCTTTGTCCCCCAGACAATAAACCCACTTTAGAAGTTAGTCTTGTTTCCAGTCCTAAATCCAGTGTTTTTAATTTATCAACAAATATTTCTTTTTCCTCTTTCGTAATACCCCAACGGAAACCACGTTTTTTCCCTCTACGGTAGGCAAGAGCAAGATTTTCTTCAATTTCCATATCAGCAGCAGTTCCCATCATAGGATCCTGAAAAACTCTTCCAAGGTATTGGGCTCTAACATATTCAGGAAGAAGGGTAATGTCAACTCCGTCTAATACAATGGAGCCCATGTCAGCAAAGTGTACGCCAGCAATCATATTCAACATAGTAGATTTACCTGCACCATTTCCTCCAATAATGGAAACAAAGTCCCCTGGGTTTAACTGCAAATTTACTCCTTTTAATACTTGCTTTTCGTTTATTGTATTAACAATACCAAGTTTACGTTTTATAAGGTTTACAACTCTATGAATAAAACTACTAATTGCAATAATAACTTTATTCTTTTTAAGAACAGGTACAGATAAAGCAATGGTAACAATAATTGCTGTCAGCAGCTTCATATCATTGGTATTTAACCCCAATTGAAGAACAACTGCAATTACGATTCGATAAATAACAGATCCAAGAACAATGGAAGTTAACTTTGCAGCAAAGGATATTTTTTTATGAAGTATAACTTCTCCAATAACAATAGATGCTAGACCAACAACAATTGCTCCAACGCCCATACCAACATCGGCATACCCTTGGGTTTGTGTTACTAATCCACCAGATAAAGCGATTAATCCATTGCTTATTACTAATCCATAGATTTTCATTCTGTCCGTATCTTCTCCCTGGGCACGGACCATAGCTTCATTACTTCCTGTTGCTCGAATACCACTACCTAATTCAGTTCCGAAAAACCAATAAAGTATGCCAATCATTACAGCTGCAAAAACAAGACCCACAAAAAGGATTACCCAGTTTTGCAGTGTAGAGTCTTTTAATCCTAAAGTGCTTGCTGCCGGCAAAAAGCCTTTCACTATTGATATTACAGTACTTTCACCAAGAAGGGGAGTATTTGCCTGACCCATTATTCTTAGATTAATAGAATATAATGCAATCATGGTAAGAATACCTGATAAAATAGCAGGGATTTTAAGTTTTGTATGCAGGTAACCTGTAATTATACCAGCTAACATACCAGCA
>JAQSYR010000117.1 GCA_029256035.1 Anaerocolumna sp.
AGCAAAGGCTTTGGAAATACTAGCGAAAAAATCTGGAGTTTATGGTATGATTGGTGGCCAGGTAATAGATATAGAAGGAAGTAAGTCAATGGAACTTTTGCTTTCTATGTATCGTCTAAAAACTGGAGCACTGATTGAAGCTTCTATGATGATAGGTGCAGTATTGGCTGGCGCTAATAATGAAGAAGTTAAAATTATAGAACAAATGGCATCGGATATAGGATTGGCATTTCAGATTCAGGATGACATCCTAGATGTAACATCTACACTAGCGGTATTGGGGAAATCTGCTCATAGTGATGAACGGAATGAAAAAGTAACATTTGTTAATTCCATTGGTTTAGATAAAGCAAAAAAAGAAGTGATTCGCTATACCAACCAAGGGTTGGATGGATTTCGCTTACTTGGAAAAGATAATATATTTTTGCGAAATATGATGATTCAACTCATTAATCGAGAAAAGTAAATTTAGATAGAATGAAGGTGATGTATTGACTGATATCTTAAGCAACATAAATAATGCAAATGATATTAAAAAGGTTAACCCCACTGAATATACCGGGGGACATTTGGCATCAAATTTAGGTACGGTTGAACTTACCATGGCATTACATTTAAGTATGGATTTTCCCAAAGATAAATTGGTTTGGGACGTAGGACATCAGGCATATACCCATAAACTGCTTACTGGCCGTAAGAAAGAATTTGAAACACTCCGTTGCTTTGATGGAATGAGTGGATTTCCAAAGACAAAAGAAAGTGATAGTGATGCCTTTAATACGGGTCACAGTTCTACCTCTATTTCTGCTGCACTTGGCATTGCAAAAGCCAGGGAATTAAAGGGAGATAATTTTAAAGTGGTAGCAGTCATTGGAGATGGAGCATTATCTGGTGGAATGGCTTATGAGGCACTGATCTTGGAAAATTAAGAACAGATACAAAGTACCATAATTTGAAAAGCAATGTGGAAGCAACCATTAATAAAGTTCCGGTTATTGGAACCGGAATTATGGATAAATTGCGCAAGTCAAAGGATTCCATAAAACGGTTATTTATTCCTGGTATGTTGTTTGAAGATATGGGATTAACTTATATAGGACCTATTGATGGGCATGACATCAATCAACTTTTAACGGCATTAAAAAGTGCGGCAAGAGTAAATGAAGCTGTCCTAATCCATGTAATCACTAAAAAAGGAAAAGGCTATAAGCCTGCAGAAAATAATCCTAGTAAATATCACGGAGTTGAAACTTTTGATCTAACAACAGGAGAATGTAAAACAGTGAAAACGGGGATAGCTTATACCGAAGTTTTTGCTGATACAATGGTAAAACTGGGAGAAAAATATAAAAACCTTGTTGCAATTACAGCTGCTATGCCAAGTGGAACAGGACTGAATAAATTTAAGAATCAATTCCCTAACCGTTTTTTTGATGTTGGAATTGCAGAAGAACATGCAGTAACTTTTGCGGCGGGATTGGCTTCAGGTGGTATGAAACCTGTAGTGGCAATCTATTCAACTTTTTTACAAAGAGCTTACGACCAGATAATCCATGATGTATGTATTAGTGAATTACCTGTTATCTTTGCAATAGACAGAGCTGGTTTAGTTGGTAATGATGGGGAAACACATCAGGGTGTTTTTGATATTTCTTTTTTATCCCATATTCCAGGTTTAACCGTTATGGCACCAAAGAATGGAAAAGAGTTATCGGCAATGTTAGAATTTGCTGTTAATTATAATAGACCAATTGCTGTTCGTTACCCTAGAGGAAAATCTTATGAAGGGTTGGAAGAGTTCCAAACTCCAATTATTTATGGTAAAAGTGAAGTTTTATATGATATTCCAGAATCTTCAGCAGAAAAAGTAGTTTTACTTGCAGTAGGAAGTATGGTAGAAACTGCAGTTAACATAAGAAATTTATTTTTGGAAGACCACATAAATGCTGGAGTAGTAAATGTAAGGTTTCTTTCACCCATAGATGAAGAATTGTTTCATTCACTGGCAGCAAATTATAATGTTTGGATTACCTTGGAAGAAAACATTAAGTCCGGTGGATTTGGTGAAAAAGTGTCAGCCTTTCTTTCAGAAAACAACTATAACCAGGTAAAGCAAATTAATATTTCCCTGCCCGGCCGTTTTATAGAACATGGAGATGTATCAGTGTTAAAAGAAAATCTTCAAATGGATGGGGTATCTATTTATAGAAAGGTACGAAATCTGCTATGAAAGAACGTTTAGATGTTATATTAGTAAAAAGAAATCTGGTGGAATCAAGAGAAAAAGCAAAAGCAATCATTATGGCTGGAAATGTTTTTGTAAATGGTCAACGGGAAGACAAAGCTGGAAGCAGTTTTGAAGAAAGTGCTTTAATTGAAGTGAAAGGACTTGCTTCCAAATACGTTAGCCGTGGTGGCTTTAAACTGGAGAAAGCAATTGAAGAATACGGTGTTAATCTAGAAGGTAAAATATGCATGGATGTAGGTTCTTCTACAGGAGGATTTACAGATTGCATGCTGCAAAATGGTGCAGTAAAAGTTTACGCAGTGGATGTTGGAACTAATCAGCTGGCATGGAAATTACGACAGGATGAGCGTGTCATATCCATGGAAAAAACCAATATAAGGTACTTAGAACCAGATCAGATTCCAGATACCATGGATTTTATATCCATTGATGTTGCATTCATATCCTTAACAAAAGTATTGATTCCCGTTAGAAATCTGTTAAAAGAAAGTGGTGAAATGGTTTGTCTTATTAAGCCACAGTTTGAAGCAGGGCGGGAGAAGGTAGGTAAAAAAGGAGTAGTCAGGGATTTTGACGTGCATATAGAAGTAATTGAAAAGATAATTGCCTATACAGTAAGTATAGGATTTCGTATTCTTAATCTTGATTATTCACCAATTAAAGGACCGGAAGGTAACATTGAATATTTACTCCATGTAAGAAAAACAGAGAAACAACCTGAAATTGAAGGTGAAGTCACCCGCATAGAAGAATGTTTGCCTTTTGTAGATAATGAAAATTTAAAAGATTTGTCCAATGCTATTAAAAAAATTGTTTCAATGTCACATAATACTTTAAACTTGTAAATGTATGTTTCATATGATAAAATATTAATATTAATGAATATTAATAGTGTAATTATCCTTTGATTTCGTGTTTCACGTAGTTCAGATATTAATATTATGTATAAATAAGCATTTGTATATATTTATAGGAGCCATAATGGATAAATTCTGCTTAATAACCAATCGGGAAAAAGATAGTAATTTAGAGATAACCAATAAAATTGTTGATTATATTAAACTAAATAAAAAAGAATGTATTCTATTAGAGGATCAGAATCCGACCTGCTTTGAACAATGTTTTACTAATTCAGAGTTAATTCCTAGTGATACAGAATGTGCAATCGTCTTAGGTGGAGACGGTACCATTATACAGGCTGCATATGATTTAAACGGTAAAGAAATTCCAATCCTTGGTGTCAACCTTGGAACTTTAGGGTTTTTAGCTGAGATAGAAAAGAATCATATCTATAAAGCGCTAGATAATTTATTTCAGGATAATTACAAATTAGAAAACCGAATGATGATTCATGGTAGTATTCAAAGCAAAGGCCAAGCTATCTATTCTGGAGTAGCATTAAATGATATTGTTATTACAAGAAGTGGCTTTTCTAGAATTATCAGTGTTTGTATTTATGTAAATAATGAGCTGGTAGACCGTTATAGGGGAGATGGTGTTATTATATCAACACCGACAGGGTCTACAGGTTACAGTCTTTCTTGTGGAGGACCGGTAGTAAAACCAGACTCTCATGTTATGATTATTACTCCGATTAGTCCCCATTCTTTATATGCTAGAACAATTGTTGTTTCTTCCAAGGATAAAATTAAGATTCAAATTGAGAAGAGCAAAAAAACGCAGGAAGAGGAAGCCATAGCAACCTTTGATGGAAGACAGGCAATATTGCTTCATACAGAGGACGTAATTAATATAAAAAGATCAAAAGAAGAAACAAAGTTAGTAAAAATCAATGATACTAGTTTTTTTGAAATCTTAAGAACAAAAATAGGACAAAGCGGGGATTAAAAGTATGAAATTAGGAAGACAAAGTAAAATAATTGAGTTGGTCAATAAGAATGATATTGAAACCCAGGAAGAATTAGCAGATTTACTAACCAAGGCCGGGTACAATGTAACCCAGGCAACTATTTCCAGAGATATAAGAGAATTGAAACTGACGAAAGTTGCTGTTGATGAAGGTAAACAAAAATATATTATTTTAAATAATAATGAAACTGGATTAAGCGAAAAATTTATCCGTGTATTAAAAGATGGTTTTGTATCTATGGATATGGCACAAAATATAGTTGTTATTAAAACAGTTTCAGGAATGGCAATGGCTGTTGCAGCAGCTTTAGATGCTTTACATATTCCTGGAATTTTAGGATGCATTGCTGGAGATGATACAGTTATGTGTGTTATTAAAACATCAGAGGAAGCGTTATCTGTCATGGAGAAACTTAATAAACTGATTAATTCAAAAAACTTGTAAGAAATATAAAAAGATGATAGAATAGATATTTGTGAGTTTATTGTGTAATTTGAGTTTATTATGTAATTATGAGTTACTAATGAAAATATGAGTTTAGTATGTATTTGATTTGAAGGAGAATTAAGATGTCAGGACATTCAAAGTTTGCCAATATAAAACATAAAAAAGAAAGAAATGATGCAACAAAAGGCAAGATTTTTACAAAGTTAGGTAGAGAAATAGCGGTAGCCGTAAAAGAAGGCGGAGCTGATCCTAATGCAAACAGCAGGTTAAAAGATATTATAGCTAAAGCAAAATCTAATAATATGCCAAACGATACCATTGATCGAAGTATTAAAAAAGCAGCAGGCGATGCCAACGCAGTTAATTATGAGTTTGTTAGCTATGAAGGTTATGGACCAAATGGAACTGCGATTATCGTAGAGGCATTAACAGATAATAAAAACCGTACAGCTTCCAATGTAAGAAATGCATTTACAAAAGGTGGCGGTAACGTAGGAACTCCAGGCTGTGTGTCCTTTATGTTTGATAAAAAAGGTCAGATTATTGTTGATAAAGAAGAATGTAACATGGATGCAGATGAGCTGATGATGTCTGCTTTGGATGCAGGAGCAGAAGATTTCAATGAAGAAGAAGACAGTTTTGAAATCTTAACTGATCCAGATTCATTTAGCCAGGTTCGCGAGGCACTTGAGGCAGCAGGAATTGCCATGGTACAGGCAGATGTAACCATGATCCCTCAAACATGGGTTGACCTTACTGACGAACAGGATATTAAGATGATGAACCGTACCTTAGATCTTCTGGACGA
>JAQSYR010000118.1 GCA_029256035.1 Anaerocolumna sp.
TTATGAATTTGATATAATGGCAGGATAAAGGAGGTTAATTATGGACTTTAGTAAAAAAGGAACAGCTAAGAAACAAAAACAAATTAAATCTACTTCCAGAAAGATTGCTTCAAAAGCAAAAGTTTCTGCACTGCGTATCTTATTAGTTGCTTTTGTTTTTTTTCTTGTTGTAGGTGCTTTTACCGGACTAGGAGTGCTAAAAGGCTTAGCAGACAGTGCCCCTAGTATAGATCAGATAAATGTTATTCCAACAGGGTTTACAACAAATATATATGATAAAGATGGAAATCTAATTGAATCTTTAATTGGTGCAGAATCCAATCGTGTCTATGTAACTATAGATGAAATTCCCAAAGTTGTTCAGGAAGCATTTATTAGTATCGAAGATGAGCGATTTTATGATCATAACGGTATTGATGTCAGAGGAATTATTCGTGCATTTTTCACTGGATTAAGCCGAGGAGACTTTGATCAAGGTGCTAGTACCATTACACAGCAATTAATTAAAAACCAGGTTTTTAATGGTGGTGCCGAAGACAATTTCACAGATCGATTTATAAGAAAAATCCAGGAGCAATATTTAGCCTTGCAGTTAGAGGAACGACTAGATAAAGATCTTATCTTAGAATATTATTTAAATAATATTAATTTAGGTGCTGGTAGTTATGGTGTACAGACTGCTTCCAAACGTTATTTTGGAAAAGATGTTAGCGAACTTAATATATCTGAGGCTTCTGTTATTGCCGCTATAGCTCAATCACCTACTTATATGAATCCAATTACCAATCAGGAAAATAACTCTGAAAGACGTGCTCAGGTCTTAGATAATATGAAGAGTCTTGGACATATTACAGAAGAAGAATATAATGTGGCCATAAATGATAACGTTTATGCCAGAATCCAATCTGTTAATGAAGAGCAAAGCGGGTCTTCCTACTACAGCTACTTTGTAGACGAACTAATTGAGCAGGCATTAGAAGATTTACAGGAAGAAAAGGGATATACTTACACACAGGCAAGTAATGCCTTATATAGCGGGGGATTAAGTATTTATACAACACTTGATTCTAATGTACAAAAGGTCTTAGATGATGTTTATTCTAATGAAGATTATTTTCCCGAAGTAGGAAAATCTTCTTTCTGGGAATTAAATTATGCTTTATCCATTCAGAAAAAAGATGGTACTACCATTCATTTTCACAATGATGATTTAGAGGACTTTTTTGCTTCTGATTCCTCCTTCTCCTTCTATTATTCCAGCAAGGAAGAGGCAGAGGCACGGGTAGCAGCATTTAAAGAAGTTAAAGTTGAGGAAGGAGACCTTATCCTTGCCGAAAATGTAAGTATTGTATTACAACCTCAGTCTTCCATGGTAATTATGGATCAGACCAACGGACATGTAGTTGGCTTAATTGGTGGTCGCGGAGAAAAGCTTGGTAACCGAACATTAAATCGTGCCACCAATACAGTTAGGCAGCCAGGTTCTGTTTTTAAAATATTTTCAACTTATTTACCAGCCCTTGATTCTGCTAATATGACATTAGCAACTCCAATTGATGATGCTCCTTTTAAATATCCGGGAACTGAAAAAACTGTAAGCAACTGGAATAATGGAGTTTATGAGGGGTTAACTACATTAAGAAGAGGTATTTACCGTTCTATGAATGTAGTTACTGTTAAAACTTTAAATGAAATAACTCCAAAACTGCTGCAATGGCCACCATTGCAAACGGTGGTGTTTATACAGAACCAACCTTTTATACTAAGATTTTGGATCATGATGGAAAGCTATTACTAGGTAAAGAAACCACTACAACTCAGGTGATGAAACCTTCTACAGCATTTCTATTAACCAACGCAATGGAGGATGTTGTAAAAATTGGTACTGGTACTGCAGTTAGGTTCCCAAATCTAAGTATGCCAATCGCCGGTAAAACTGGTACAACTTCCGATGATAACGATTTATGGTTTTCAGGATATACTCCATATTATACAGCAACTATTTGGACTGGTTATGATAATAATCGTTCTCAGAGCGATAAAAGTTATCACAAAATCATATGGCGTGATGTTATGGAACAAATCCATAAAGATCAAAAACTTGAATCTGTACCATTTACAAAGCCTGATTCCATTGTATCTGCTCAAATATGTACCAAGAGTGGTAAATTAGCAGTGGAAGGTTTATGTGACGAATATATTGGCGGTTCTACTGTTGCAACAGAGTATTTTGCAAAAGGAACAGTGCCTACTGAAAAATGCGATATTCATGTAAAAGTATCTGTTTGTGAGGATTCCGGACTTATTGCCAATCAGTACTGCCCGCCATCCACTGTTACAGAAAAAGTATTTTTGATTAAAGATGAAACTGAAAAAACTTATGACACTCCTAATATATTACCAAAGGATACTTGTGATGTACATTCAGCAGGAACCGTACTGCCAAGCCCAGGAACTATAAATTGGGGCCAGTAATATTATATTTAAAATTGAAATATAGAACCAAATTGCCAAAAGGCTGATGAATAAAATCATCAGCCTTTTTAAATAACATGATATACTATCTATATTAAAAGTAATGCCTATACCTTTCTCTTGTAATTATAAAATCTTATATAATATACGGATAACATAATACCAGGCAGTTAAGGTATAGTCCTTACTTGAAATATTACTCTTTCATTTTAGGATTAAATATTAAGGAGGCAATATAGCTAAATATTAATGCTGCAGAAATTCCCACTGCTGATGCAGTAAAACCACCTTTAAATAATCCAATAAAACCCTCTTCTGTCAAGGCTTCTTTAATTCCTTTAAATAACGCGTTACCAAATCCGGTGAGTGGAACCGTGGCTCCTGCACCTGCCCATTTGGAAAATGGTTCATAGATACCAATAGCTCCCAACAAGGAACCAAGACATACTAATATTACCATAACCCTACCAGGCAAAAGTTTCGTTTTATCCAATAAGATTTGTACGACTGCGCAGATTGCTCCACCGATTAAAAATGCTTTTAAGTAATCCATTTTTACACCTTTGTATTAACCTTTCTTCTCGTATTCTCTTTCACTTTATTCTGCTTCTACAATGATACCGTGGGCAATTCCTGGTACGGGATTCCCTTCGTTAAAGCTAACCGTAGAATGTAATGCTCCAGTAGGAACAAAAAGTACTCTCTTCCACTCTTTTCTTTTTAGTTTTTGCATAACATAGCCGGTAAAGGTAACTGCACTGCACCCGCAACCGCTTCCGCCGGAGTGGGTATCCTGTGTATTGGGATCAAATATTTCTATTCCGCAATCCATATGATTACTGCTGATATCATATCCATCCTGTTTCAGAAGGTCTATTAATATTTCTTTCCCTACATTTCCTAAGTCCCCGGTAATAATACGATCATAGTAATTAGGTTGCACATTTAAATCTTTAAGGTTTTGGGATATAGTAGTATATGCAGCCGGAGCCATACAGGCGCCCATATTCATGGTATCTTTTACACCATAATCTACTATTTTTCCTATGGTTACACCCTTTATTTTAACTACGGCATCTTTTTTGTTTTTACTCGTGACTTCAGCTGCCAAATCTCCATTTCCAATGATTACCGCTCCACTTCCCGTTACGGTCCAGGATGTTGCAAGTGGTCTTTGGTTCCCATAGGCAAGTGGAAATCTAAACTGTTTTTCTGCCCCTGCGAAATGACTGGATGTAACAGCAAGAACTTTATTTGCATACCCACCATCAACTAATATGGCACCTAAAGCCATGGATTCGCCCATAGTAGAACATGCGCCATATACTCCAAAGATAGGTATCTCAAGATCTGCGATACCAAAAGATGTGGCAATAAGCTGTCCAAGAAGATCTCCTCCTACTATAAAACGGATTTCATCCTGTTGATATCCAGATTTTTCAATAGATAATTCAGCTGCACGCTTCATCAATCTACTTTCCGCATCTTCCCAGCTGGTTCCCCCAAACATGGGGTCTTCTTCAATCTGATCAAAGAAACTTCCTAGTGGTCCTTCGCCTTCTTTTTTACCAACAACTGAGGAACCTGATAAAATAACAGGTGGATTAGCAAATAATATACTTTGTTTACCTGCCATTTTTATTGATGTTATTTTTTGATCCTCCATACTAAACCACTCCTAACTCCATTAAAATATAGTAAATCACTCCGAGAACCCAAGAGGAAAGGATTCCATATAAGATAACTGGCCCTGCAATGGTAAAAATCTTACACCCAATGCCAAAGACCTGTCCTTCCTTTTTAAACTCAACTGCAGGAGCGGCAACAGAATTAGCAAATCCAGTAATTGGAACAAGAGTGCCAGCTCCCCCAAACTTTGCGATTTTGGGATAAATATTAAGACCAGTTAAAACGATTGATAACAAAACAAGAGAAAGGGTTCCATAGGATGCAGATAGTTCTTCTCCTGCCCCTAAGGAAGCATATAAATTAATGAAACCTTGGCCTATGACACAAATGATTCCTCCCACAAGAAATGCATTTAATATATTTTTAAATATATTATGTGTCGGTGTTATATCCTTCACATATTGATTATATTTTTCTTCTTTCGTAGTCTTATCCTTTTCAATCACAACATCGGATGCAGTAACTTTATCCTTTTGATTTTGCATATGAACTTCTCCTTTCATTTTCATCTATTCCAAAACAATTGATAGAACGCACCTAGGCCTTTACCAATGGCTAAACATAATACAAGTATAGGGATTCCAATTCTTAGTTTAATCCTATGCATGAATACAGGAAATACCTGTATTATCTCCTCTAAAGCAACAGCCAGGCATCCAACAAAACAACCCGATAATACTCCAAAAATAAATAACCCAAAGGTTCCAATCGGTAATTGATATTCAAAAAGAAACAAGGTATTACCAATACCGGAACCAATAACTGCCATATCTTCATATAAATTAATATGTCTGGCTGTATTAGTTCTGGCTGCAAGTCGGATTAAAACACCTATTATAGTTAAAAAGGCAAATACAGCGCCTGCTATTACAATTCCTGCTGTTAGTCCAATCATTGCTAGTATTATATCAGTCATTACTATCAATTGTTTTCCCTTCCCTACTGGCATTCTCAATTAGCGTTTTATCAAGATTCTCTTCATATAGTCTCATTTGTACTTGTAAAGGAGTTGGATCTTTTCCTAACTGAACTTTCGAAAAATGATTAAAGAAAACAATAATGCCCAGTGGTAATCCTATGGAATAGGCAATTTCTAAAATACTACCCCCATCTTTTTTGGTTCCTTTCACCAATTCATAAACCAAATCAAAAACATCCTTAACACTGGCATCTGCATTAAATGTCATAATTGTAAATGCTGCTCCACAAAAGACCATAAGCGCTACTATAAATACTTTCCCGTATTCTAGAATTTTAACGGTCTTTTTTGGTGGTTCAAAATGTAGAATAAAATCTTTCTCACCAAGACTCACTACTTCAGCATCTGGATAAATAGAAGTAATAAATTCAATTAATTTAAGAATGGAAAAAATATAGTTGGCTTTTTTATCTTCAGGCACGTGGAAAACAATTTGACGTTTTAGATTTTGTAACATACGTTTATCTGTACAATAGAGTTTTGCCAAATCTTCTAAATATACTATTTTATTTTGTATCATAGTATTCTTGTCTATTTTTATATAGATAACTTTACTTTCCATTTTACAAAACTGCCTCCTGCCTGTATCCATTTACAAAAGTTCCTCTGTAAACTGACATTTCCCTTTGCGCAATGAAAGCATAGGTAACAAATCCGAAAGCTATTAAAATTATTAATAATAGTATATATATTTTCCTACGATACAACTTTTTCACCTCTTATCCTAATCAAAAATTTTTCCCTGGCTAGAAGTAGTTAGACTTAAATATTCTCTAAACGCCAAAAAGCATTCGTTATAGAAACGAATGCTTTTTGTATGAAATAGTATGATATATTAGAAATTGTTAATCCATCTATCTATTGGTATTATTATTTGAAACTACTGCCTTTCTATACTGGCAATATTTACATCATTCTTTCGCGCATTTTTAATAATATTTTCTTTTCTAAACGCGAAACCTGAACTTGAGAAATTCCAAGTTCTTTTGCGATATCTGTCTGAGTTCTATCCATAAAGTATCGAAGCCGGATTAATTCCTGATCTTTTTCATCTAAAGATGCTATGGTTTCTTTTAATGCCAGCCTGTCAATCATATTTTCATTTTCATCATTTGTCTGCTCTAATTTATCAATTAAATAAATTGCATTACCATCTCCCTGATAAATGGTTTTATACAAGGATTCTACTTCTGCTCCGGATTCTAGTGCCATTACAACTTCTTCTTTTGCAAGATTGAGTTCAGCTCCTATTTCCTCAATGGTTGGTTCTCTGCCATAGATACTGCTAAGTTTTTCTTTTGTCAATCGAATTTTACCTGCTGTTTCTTTTAGGGAACGGCTAACTTTGATTGTTCCATCATCTCTTAAAAAGCGTTTTATTTCCCCCATAATCATAGGAACTGCATAAGTAGAGAATTTTACATCATAAGTCATATCAAATTTATCTATAGCCTTTATCAGTCCGATACTGCCAATCTGAAATAAATCCTCTGCTTCATGGCCTCTGCTCATAAATCTTCGCACAATACTCCACACCAAACCTATATTATCCGTTATTACGGTATCCCTTGCCTCTTTGTCACCCTGCTGTGCCCGTCGGATTAATTCTATGGTATCCACTGTTTCACTCCCTTCTTAAGGTACGTAGCATATTTATTTTTGTAATTTGCTATCTTCCTTCTTCTTATTATCTGAGTACTTGGTGGATTCGTTTCTGCATCTTTACGGTAGTACCTTCCCCAGGTTTAGAATCTACTGATAATTCATCCATAAATGCTTCCATAAATGCAAATCCCATTCCTGACCGTTCTAATTCCGGTCTGGTAGTGTATAAAGGCTCCATTGCCTTTTGGATATTTTCTATGGTTGGGTCCAATTGGGCAACAAAGCCTGCAACTACCATTCTGGCAAAGCTCTCATTTCTTGAAACGCTCTGAATCTCCAATAACATTTCGTTTGTATTATTCATACTTATCCTCCTGCTAAAATGCTTCTTTCCTCTTTATTGAAAGCGCATATTTTATTCTACGAATCCCTTTTTTACTGTAATTATAGGGTAAATTTATTTACCGCCTCGTCAATTGAATCATATTTATGAATAATTTTATATAATCCGGATAATCTAAAGATACGGTCTATGCTCTGGTTTACTCCGGTTACTGCCACTTGCCCCCCGGCAAATATAATCTTTTTATAACGTCCCATAATCACTCCAATTCCAGAGCTATCCATAAAATCAGTACCGGTGAAATCAAAAATAATGTCCTTCACATTACGCCCGGCAATCAGCTTATCCGATTGTTCACGAATGGTTATGGCATTATGGTGGTCTAATTCTTCTAAAAGTTTAATAACCAGACAACGGTTTACGATTTCAAAGTCTGCCTTCACCCCCTCTCGCAGTTGCAAAATGGTGGTATTTTTCATTTTTTTCGCCTTGTTTTCCATAGTTTCCCTTCTTTATTCATTAATTATAAATCTTTCTAAATACTATTTTCTTTAATTCCCTGCCATCCTTGCAGCGAATTATTTATTATAAATAAACCAATAGGATAAAAAAAGACATCTCGAATGAACTAGCATTCGATTTGCCTTTTCTTCTAAACTCATTTTTTCTTTTGTGTCGTTTAACAAATAATTTTTATATTAATTTTAACTAATTGATTTATCTAATTGATTTCATCTAATTGTTTTTAACTAATTGATTTTTTTTAATTGATTTCATCCAGTTTTTCTTGTGCTTCAACAGCACGACTTGAATCACTATAGTTTTCGGTTAGAATGGTATAAAATTCTCTTGCTTTATCGTAATCACCTAATTGATGATAGGATCTTCCGATAAAGTAAATCGCATTGACATTCTCAGGGTTATATTCATAAGCAGACAGTAATGTGGTTAGAGACTCTTCGTAATCACCATTGGTATACAAATCATGGCCTTCATCATAAAGTATGTCTGATGCCTGTAAAAAAACTGCGTCTTTTATGGTATTGTATAACTCTTTGGCACCTTGTTTATCTAAAACCTCATAATTAACCTTACCTAAAGCATCTGCAACTGCTACATACTCAATATCTCTTGCATTTTCTTTTGATAGTTCTGTCAGATATAAACCAGCTGCCCCAAATAAATCATCATAGGCATTTCCATTGTCAGCGTCACCTTGAATTCCCTCTATTTCAGACTGGAGCTGAGTTATTTCGGCCTGGAGATTTTTATTTTCATTCTCTAAAGAAGAAATGGTCTGGGTTTGTTTACTTAACTGTTCCCCATACTCAACCTCTGTATTTTTATAATCATTAATTACATCTTCTCTTACCGTAGGAACAATTAAGAAAAACAATACACCTACACCAATTGCAATTCCTATAATAAGATTAAGGAAATTCCAGATATTTGGCTTGTCCTCTTTGTACGTAGATATAGGAAATACAGAAGGTTCTGCAGCCACCTTAGTTACTTCTTTCTTTCCGTTTTTTATAGGCTCACCTGCAGCATCTGCCAACTCGTCTAATTCATGGAGATATCTTAAGGTTGTTGTATTAGATACGTCAATCTTACTCGCTCTATTCAGGCACTTATAAGCTTTATCTCTCTCTCCATTTTTCATGTGGAGCAGTGCCAGTAACTGCCATGCTTTCACAAAATGGGGATTCAGGCTTGTCACTTTTTTTAATTGTATAATTGCTAAATCTTCATTTCTCTGCTTTGCTGATTGTAATGCAGAATTATATTTCTTTATAGTTTGATTTAATGCCTCTAATTTTGTTGGGTTAGACTGTAAGGAATTCATATAATCATCTGCATCATTATCTTCCGATTGAAAATGCTTACTTATTACCCATTCACTAAGTGCAGATACTGTTTCTCCAATTTCATAATAAACTAAACCTAAAAGGTTTCTTGCTTGTGTGTTACGTTTATTCATCTCAAGACTTTTCTTCAAGACTAAGATAGCACCTGATAAGTCTCTTACTTTTGCTTTCTCAAGTCCTTCATTATAATACATATTGGATGACAATATTACCTTTTTATATGTTGTCAAATCTTCTCCACATTTTTCGCAACGATTTTTTTTCATTGCAACTATGTTTCCACATCCCGGACAAATCATGTTCATCTCCACCTAACTGTTTATTCTTCAATTCATTAAATTGATAAAACTATTTATCCTTTAACTCTTTAATCATGTTTTTAATGAGATCAGTTATGTCCGTCAGATCATTTTTATTGATAACATCTTCTGCCTGTTCTACTTCAAGACTTGGTTGAAATTTAGCAATTTCTTCATCAAAATTAATCATCATATCCTCCTAAAATTACACATTGATATTGGGCATAACTACATAAGCCTAGCATATACATAATAATAACTATTCTAAGAATAAAAATCAAGTGATAGTTCCAATTTTTTGATACTATTCCAGTTAAGCAAGAGTCTTATTTGACGTAATTTTTATACCATAAAACAAATAGAAGCAGGACATGCCTACTTCTATTATAATTGTACCATATTATTATGCAACAAAAACAGTTCGATTCCATTCGACAATAGAAAATCTATTTTATGGTTTTTTATGGTTTTTGCAGTTTTTACATATAGCTTTCCAGCCGTTTATCTTACGAAATTTGCTGTGCAAGATAGGCTTTTCTTTTCCCTCTTTGTACGCTTCTTTCGTTGTAAGACTGCATTCTTCTTCCTCAATTTCCTGTCTGAGTATAGGACAGTCCTTCATAAGATACCTCCTTTAACTTTAACTTATTTACGGTAATAAGTTAATCGTTCTAATACCTGATTCATCATATTGGTGTACTTATCCATTTTCTCTTTTTCTTCTGCGATTTTAGATTCTGGTGCCTTGCTTATGAATTTCTCATTGCTTAGCATTCCCTTAACACGATTAATTTCCCCGTCCAGTCTTGCTTTTTCTTTCTCCAGACGTTCGATTTCTTTATCAATATCAACCAAATCTGTAAATGGCATATAAATCGTTGCCTGTGGTATCATAGCAGCCACCGCATCAGCCATAATGCCTGCTTTATCTGATTGGATGAGAACTTCAGAAGCATATCCTAAGGTTGCAAAAAACACCTTACTGTTTTCAAATATATCTCGTATTGCTTCATTTTCGGATACAACAATTACAGTTGCCTTTCTACTTGGTGGTACATTCATTTCTGTACGAATATTACGGATACTCTTTACAGCAGCTTTAATGGTTTCTACCGCTTCTTCCTCAGAGTAATAATTCATTCCG
>JAQSYR010000119.1 GCA_029256035.1 Anaerocolumna sp.
TTTTATGTATTACAAATTAAAATATGCATTTAATAATTCTACTGTTTTTCCTGCTACATCAGCTGTAACTCCTGCACATCTAGCCTTTCTTTCAGGTGCATCCATTGCATATCCTGTTTTTGACATAAAGTTACCAACAGAATCTACACAATTAACTGTACCAGATACTGTCATATCATTGGTAACTTCAGGTTGATATTGAGGTAATTCAGCTGCTATATACCAACTAAAAAGATCGCCAGTCACTTTTTTAGCATCATCTGGGGGGCAAACAAGACCTATGGCAATAGCTGCACCACCAAGGCTTCCACAAAGGGAACCTACACCATAACCGGTTGTTCCGTTTGCAAAGGCATCCACTGGTATTTGATTAAAAGGATATCCGGCTTTGTCACTTAATTCACCTATAATTGCATCTACAACTCCTCTGCAACAGCCACCTTTATTAAAATATCCTGCATATCCCCTCTCCATTATAGTTGCTACATCTAACTTCTGATATGCATATGGATGTGTAGCTGCATCTTTACTAGCCTCAACATATTCATAGTTTAGTACTTCTTTTGTAGGAAGTTTTGGTGTCTTTTCTGAACAACCAGTCAATAAACTTGGTACTACCCCTGCTACCGCTACACCTGCTGCAGCTTTTCCTGCAAATTTTAATACTTCTCTCCTCGTAAAAGTCTTCTCCTGCATATTGATTTCTCCCATATTATACTCCTTTTCTTATTATTAATATGTTTAAAGAATTTAACTAAAATCGTTAAAAACCTTTAAAATTTATGTAATTTAGTTAATATATTAACACGATGTAAATTTTACCAGTTGCACTAATATTTGTCAACCTATAACATGTACATTTGTGGAATCTTGTGAAAAATTCATAATTTAAAATCAATTATGAATGAATTTATATTTTACTATTAAAAAAGTGATGCTTACTTAACCTTACTTATTTTATTAGAGTGCTGATCATCGGATAGTCGATAAATAATTTCTCCATTAATAATGGTGTACATAGTTTCAGAAAAAATATCCATAGGATTTCCTGAAAATATAGCAATGTCTGCATCTTTTCCAGGTTCAAGACTTCCGACACGGTCTGATACACCACATATAATAGCTGGATTAATTGTAATAGCTTTTAAACCTTCCTCTATACCTAAGCCTTTTTTTGCTGCCAAACCTGCATAGATAGGAAGATATTGAATTAATGTTATTGGATGATCAGACATAATTGCAACTAGGACACCTTGTTTCTTAAGAACCCCTGCGGTTTTAAAATCAGCATTTTTAACTTCTAATTTATTTCTGCATGCTAAATCAGGTCCAAGGATTGCCTGAAATCCACTTTCTTTTATTTCTTCCGCAATAATATGCCCTTCCGTACAATGATCTAGTGTCATTCTTAAATCGAATTCCTTTGCAATCCGTATAGCAGTAATAATATCATCTGTTCTATGAACATGGGCTTTTACAGCTATTTCTCTATTTAAAACAGGAATCCAGGGCTCTAATCGAAAGTCAATTTCAAAATCTTCTTTTCTGCTTAATGCATTCTCTTTTTGGGTTTTATATTTCTTTGCTTTAAAAAGCTCTTCTCTTAGTAATGCAGCTATTGCCATTCTAGATGTTGGCGGCTGATTTAACTCTTTATACGTATTCTTTGGGTTTTCACCAAAGGAAATTTTTATTGCTGCTGGGGCTAAGACTGTCATTTTATCTATTACTCTACCATGGGTTTTCATAAATACAAACTGGCCGCCAACTATATTAGTGCTGCCTGGGCCAACCATAACGGAAGTAATACCTGCTTGTATTGCATTATGAAATGCAGGATCCATTGGATTAATCGCATCAATAGCCCTAAGATAGGGTGTAATAGGAGATGTCATTTCATTACTGTCTTCCCCTTCTGCCCCCTTTTTTTCTTCCGATATTCCAATATGACAATGAGCATCTATAATACCTGGCATAACCCATAAATTGGTTGCATCAATTATTTCATCTTGTTCAGAAATATGGCTATTAAGATTTTTCCCAATTGCTTTTATTATATTATTTTCAATTAAAATATCGCCATGTTCTAAAACAGGACCTACCATGGATAAAATTCTTCCATTTTTTATTAAAATCATATAATCTCTCCATTTGCTTTTCCAAAAAACTATTAATTGTTTTATTATTTCAAAAACCTAATCCCACTATTCCATTAAGATTTTTTAAATGCAGATTGTTCCAGCTCTTTTATTAATATTACTCGATCTAATACGGTTTTATAAACTAAAACAATATGCGCATCTATAAAACAGTACTTATTTATTAAATATTCATAAGTTTTTACAATAAAGGATACACTCATTAAGATTAAACTAATTACTGTAATCATTGGGTGGATATCTTTTTGCATATTTTTAATGGCTGCTTGATCCTTATTTTTTATGTGTTCATAAATATCATTATAAATCTCCTTATTTTCTAATTTTCTATTTTCCAGACTCTTCTGACATATAAAAAAATATTTATCGTAACTGTTAACACCGAATTCCTTTTTAATTAACTCTTTAAATACACTTGACATTTTGTTACCTTCCTTCCTTACTCAGTTTAATTATGATTCCAATCATTTTATTTGAGAAGTTAGATGTTTTTCTTAGTATTTGTATGTTTTTAAATTTAAACCGCTGTAATTCTTGTGATGTTTTCCTCTTTATAGAAATAAAAATTATTATTTAATTTTGATGCAGGTTTCAAAGTCTGATTCCTATGAAAGCCATGTCTTCCTAGTGTTTATCAAAAAAATTATTTTAGAAGTGAATATAATAGGAATTATTATGGCTGCTTTATACCCGTTCATATATATACAATAATGGTGAAAATATTCACAAAATGTTCATAATTAATCCATACTATAAACATATATGTCTATTATAATAAACTCATAGCAATAAAGTTACACCCAAAATTACTAATAAGATAATTTTTTTCATAAAACAAAGCCTGGTAGTTACCCTCCCCCCTCTACCAGGCTTCTCCTCTGTCTTGATATAGCTTTTAGCCCTAATTCTCGTTATTATTCCCTTTACTTAATAAAAAAAATAGAAATATATCGATTTAATACTTTTCTTAGTAAGACATTTTTGTTATAATGTTTCCTAGCGAAAGACAAAAATTATATGGAGGCAAAATTATGTCTAAAGTAATAGTAATGGATCATCCTTTGATTCAACACAAACTCGGTATTATGAGACAAAAGACAACATCCACAAAAGAATTCCGTGACTTAGTTTCCGAAGTTGCAATGCTGATATGTTACGAGGCTACAAGAGAACTTCCCCTTGCTGAAATAGAGATTGAGACTCCTCTTGTTAAAACAATAGCTCATGAAATAGCTGGTAAAAAACTTTGTATTGTTCCAATTCTTAGAGCAGGACTTCATATGGCAGATGGTATGCTCACTTTAATTCCAAATGCAAAAGTTGGCCATATTGGTTTATATAGAAATGAAACAACTTTAGAACCAGTAGAATATTTTTGCAAGTTGCCATCAGATGCAGATGAAAGAGAAATCTTTGTTGTGGATCCAATGCTTGCAACTGGTGGTTCCGCCAGTGCTGCTATTCAGTTATTAAAGAACAGGGGAATTGCAAAAATTCACTTCCTTTGCTTGATTGCTGCACCAGAAGGTGTCAAAAGACTTACAGAAACTCATCCGGATGTTGATGTCTATATTGGAGCTTTAGACGAAAGATTAAATGAACATGGATACATTTTACCAGGTCTAGGCGATGCTGGTGATAGAATATACGGTACAAAATAGTCGAAAACCAGTCAATTTTTATTACTATAAGTGATTCAATTGTCAAAAGTTATTTGTATTGTAAAGTTATGAATTCAACTTTTAACACTCCCATCTATAAATACAAAATCTCTCAGTGTATAATTCCTGAGAGATTTTTTTCGATTAATCTAACGTGAGTTTATTTAATTAATCTATTACATTTTAATGTATGAAATCAACTAATGAATTCAAGTGGTTACTTTAAAGTAACATAATAGGGAAACAGGTCAAAAACCTGTACGGTCTCGCCGCTGTGTATGAGGAGTTTTCTTCTGCCAATAAATTATTATTGGAAATGATCACTGGGCATTGCTTGGGAAGATAGGAAGAGAATGAAGATTCATGAGTCAGAAAACCTGCTTGAATTTAACCCTATAAAAACCCACGAAGAATGGAGAAAGAGGTAAAAATGAAAAATGAAAAGAGTTTTAAAAAAGTAGCCATAGGCCTAATTGCCTTTGTGGCTGTAATTGCAATGATGTTTGTAATTTACACCCAGTTCCTTCCCGCATCTGTAACCGGTAAAAAGGAGATTGTAGCAGAAGTGGTCTTAGCAGATGGAACCAGTAAGTCTTATGAAATTAAAACAGATGCAGAATACTTAAGAGAAGCATTAGAGGAGAAAAAATTAATCTCTGGTACAGAATCCGATTTTGGTCTATTCGTTACTACAGTTGATGGAGTTACTGCTGATGAAACGAAACAAGAATGGTGGTGCTTCACTGATAATGGCGGGCAGATTAATACCAGTGTTGATCAAACCCCAATTGCTGACGGAGGACACTACGAAATAACTTTAACCGTAGGTTGGTAACATGAGATTAAAAGATATCGTTATTATCGGAATGCTGGCATCTATATTAGTGGCTGTACAAGTTGGCCTGGCTTTTCTTCCGAATATTGAATTGGTATCCGTATTAATCATTGTATATTCACTGGTATTTCATAAAAAGACTATCTACATAATAAGTGTATTTATCATTATTGAAGGTGTTCTATATGGATTTGGGCTATGGTGGATTAATTATTTATATATTTGGTTTATCTTATATTTTATAACAATCCTATTTCGAAACACCAAATCAGTATTTACCTGGGCTTTATTTTCAGGTGCTTTTGGTTTATCCTTTGGTGCTCTTTGTGCGGTACCATACTTATTGATTGGTTCAGTAGGCGGCAATATCTTAGGTGGACTTCAAATGGCACTTTCTTATTGGATTGGTGGAATACCTTTTGATATCATACATGGTATCGCTAACTTTACGCTAACTTTAATTTTAATAAAACCTTTAAGCATGTTACTTACATACTTAATGAAACTATATGATTAACTCACTGTACTGATTTGCTATGCTCTCTTTTGGTAGACCGTTTAACCACAAAACTGTCTATCGAATGGAAGAGCATAGCATTTTTATATGTCATAGAATTCATAGCATTTTATATCATAGAAAAACATAACATTATATATTAATGAAATGCATAACATTTTCTATCAGCGGAAAATTTAGATATGATATTTTATTCCGGAAATGAAATAGCCTTTAGGAATTCCTCTTGAAAGTCTTCACGTAGGGCCAGTTCTATGTGTTTTACTTTTTTGCTAATGCTTTCTGCTTCCTCTTTGCTTATTTCACCCAACAGTATTTTAACAGCTCCAGTTAATGCACCATTTCCAATATAACGAATTCGTTCCAATGCTATAGGAGGTAACAGTCCAATATGAATACCTTTGGCAATATTAATGTAGTTACCAAAATTACCGGCCAGATACAGAGTATCAAGGTCAGACGAACTCATATTTTCTTCTCTAAGAAGTAACTGAAGTCCTGCGTAAATAGCTCCTTTAGCAAGTTGTATTTCCCTAATATCTTTCTGGGTTAGAATAACATTTTGTGACTGCAATTTATCTTCGTATAGTAAAACATAATTATTTTCACCTGCTTTACCCTGTAAACGACCAGAACCATCCATCCATCCGTTTTTATAAATTTCTGATACTGCATCAATAACACCAGAGCCGCAGATCCCAATAGGTTTGGTGTTTGAATTATTATTATTCTTTGCACCAATTACATCTAAAAAGATCTGATTTTCTATTATTTCAACTTTTGTAATTGCTCCAGGTTCAGCCCCCATTCCATGATGTAAGGAAGAGCCTTCAAATGCAGGCCCTGCAGCTGTTGAACAAGCAACCAAAGCACCATTTTTAGATAATACAATTTCACCATTGGTTCCAATATCCATCATTATCTCCAGACCCTTTGCATGGATCATATCTTTTGCCAGGATACATCCTAAAGTATCAGAGCCCACATGACCACCAATTCCCGGCATAACATATACTCTTCCTTCTGGGTGAATTAATATATTGATACTGGATGCTGTAATCTCTTCCCCTGCATATGAAATACCTTGAAAAGGAACTTTGGCAAGACTCTCAAGAGATTTTCCAAGGAAAAGATGAGACATTGTTGTATTGGCAGCTATAACGACAGAATATATATCTTTCTTTCCAATTCCCGCCTCTTCCGACAATAAACCGATTAATTGATTACAACACTGACGAATAAGTTCTGTTAATCTGTTACTATTTTCTAAGCTAATTGTTGCATAAGTAATTCTTGAGATTACATCTGCACCATAAAGCCGTTGGGGATTGAGCATTGACTGGCTCCCTAGCCTTTGTTTGTTATCTAAATCCCATAGTTCTGCCTCAACTGTTGTTGTTCCTAAATCAATTGCAATACCAAAAGAAGTTGCATTTATTTTTTGTTTTTTGGTCTTATATTTTATTTTATTCTCTGCCTGATTTTTTGAAAGGATAACTGTAGTATCTGAAGTAACATTAAAACAGCAGGCCAGTCGAAATCCTGCATTACGTTCTTCTTCACTAACAGATGGGGATTCTTCAGAGCATAATACCTTGTCATTTCCTTTCGTAATAAGAACCTTGCATTTACCACAGGTTTTATTACCGGAACAGGTACCGCCTGTATCTATCCCATTCTCTCTTGCAGCCTGCATCAGATTTACCCCATACTCTACCTCAATTTTTTGGTTCTTCGGTAAAAATGTTATATACATAAATACTCCTGTCTTTTCTGTATGATGGAACACGTAAACTTAGGCAAACAATGTATATTTTATTATATAAACGCGCCGAGCTTTGCTCGTGTGCATCCGCCGGAGGCTGTCGAATTCCCATGCCCCGTTTATATTCATAGTGGACAAAGAAACTTGGCATGGGAATTTGGCACCCAACCCTATAAGTCAAAAAAAAGGTTATCCAGAAGGATAACCTTTAATCAACTCGTTTAAAACAATATTGCTTTTCATAAATAAATTTAAAAATAACAATTCTTAAAATTTATATTATAGAAAAAGGCACACTGAATAACTATCTTGATTATAATTTGATTACGTTAGTAGCTTGAGGTCCCTTAGCTCCTTGAACAATATCAAACTGAACTTCTTGTCCTTCTTCAAGAGACTTAAAGCCATCCATGCTTAATCCTGAATAGTGAACGAATACATCGTTACCCTGTTCATCAGAGATAAATCCAAACCCTTTTTGATTGTTAAACCATTTTACTGTACCTTTGTTCATGTGTAATTCCTCCAAAAAAAAATAATGATTACTGTTAAAACAGTTATTAATAGTTTATGCACTTTCGTACATTAAATTCATAATATCACTCTTTCCTCAATATGTCAAATAAAATTTACAAATTAGTAGCAGTTTTTACTATATTTTTGGTGAAAATAAACATGCTACACTTTGTTTCCTTTTCAGATTTTTAAACTTTTACTTGTTATAATTATTTCCAATGAACATAAGGAAAGGGAGTTTAATATGTCTGAATATCTATTAAAAGATATACTGTATCAGCTACGTACCAGCCATAGCTATACCCAGAAATTTATAGCTGATTATCTTAATATGACAAGAGCAGCTTATGGCCACTATGAAAATGGTAAACGGACACCAAATTATCAAACTCTCCTTAAACTTGCAAAGCTGTATCAGGTTGACATAAATGATTTTATTAACAGTAATACTACGCCCATTCCAGATGACAGGCTTGTTGATTCAACTACTTATCCAACTCAGAAAAGTGGCAACAACATGGCTGCTTTGCTTGGCGATAATCATGGCTCATTTATTCTTACCAAAGACGAAGAGAAACATTTAGCTCTATACAAAATGCTTTCTGAAAAAGATAAGAAAAAAGCAAACCTATTTATAGTAAATTTAATAAAAATCATTCTTAATCTATGGAGTTAATAGTAGGAAATTATATATAATATAAGAATTAATTGTATAATAAGGACTGCTGGCATACCAAATATAAACTTATAATGTTTTGTTTTATGCCGGAAGTATTTCATTCCCAGTATAGAGCCCAAACTTCCACCTAGAATAGCAACCATAAATAATGTTTTTTCTGGAATTCTCCATTGATTATTTCTTGCTCTTTTTTTATCTGTTCCCATCAGAACGAATCCTAATAGGTTCAGTAATAATAAATATCCTGCTATAATTACTTTAATAATATCCATGGAATACATTTTCCTTTTTCCCTTTTTACTTTTATATCATTAAATTTATTTACACAGGTTTTAATGTTTTATATTTCTTAGCATAGAGCGCTTCCATTTTCATTAATTTTTATTTCTTTTTCCTTTATCTCTTTATGATTTATCTCTTTATAATTTATCTCTTTTTGATTTATCTCTTTTTGATTTATCTCTTTTTGATTTATCTCTTATAAATTTTTTTATAATGCTCCTTGTAACATTGGATAACTTAATTCTTCAATTTTTCTGATTTGTTTTTTATTCATGGCAAAATTAAAATTACAATTCCCAGTTCTCTCTCCAATACCAAATAAAGTGCAGTCAATAAAGTCTGCACCTGCCTTGGCTCCTATAATAGAATTGGCTACTGCCATTCCTAAGTCATTGTGAACATGAATTTCAATTTGAATGTCTGAGTGTGACTTAATTGTTTCAACCATTTCCTTGGTTCGGTTGGGGGTTAGTACTCCAACAGTATCCGCAATTCGAATTGTATTGACTCCAGAATTTTTCAATTCCCTAATTAGACATAATAAAAATCCAATATCTGCACGGGATGCGTCTTCTAACCCAACGGTAACATCTATATTATGGCTTTTAGCCACATCGATACATTCCATAATTTTTCTTTGTACCCAGACTTTATTCTTTTTTAGTTTTGTATAAATCTGTACATAGGATACTGGAACACCTATATGAATGATATCCATACCACAGGTTATTGATTTTTTAACGTCTTCCATATTCATTCTGGACCAAACAGAAATCTTAGAATTATTACAGTTTTTTACAATTTCTTCAATTGCCTCCGATTCATTTCCACTAATGGTTGGAACTCCGGCTTCTATCTCATATACCCCTATTTCATCTAACATTTTAGCAATAAATACTTTGTCTTCAATACTTAGAGCAATGCCAGGGCTTTGTTCTCCATCTCTTAATGTAGTATCAACTATATATTTGTTTTCCTTCATAAGCAATTACCTCATTTACTAGTTCAATAAATTCAGAATCATTTAAACTATTTCTTTTCTCTGTACAAAATTTACGGATTTCACACAATATTTTTTCGATGATACTATCTTTTGGAAGCAGTATACCTTTTTCTTCGATTTTTAGTTTTACTGCTTTTAAGCCAGAATGCTTGCCTATAATAATTTCTGATTTTCTACCAACTAAACAAGGGCTAAATGCTTCATAAGTTGCAGGATTTTTGATTAATCCATCAGCATGAACTCCTGCTTCTACCTTAAATATGTTTTTCCCTAAAATAGGCTTTTTGTTACTAACACTTGAGCCAGTAATTTTCTCATACAAAGCTGTAATTTCAGGCAGCACAGTTAAATCTCTTGTTGGCTTATGGCGCATTGACAACCGAAGTGCCATAAGTACTTCCTCTGTTGCAGCATTTCCTTTGCACCCTGCAAAACTACTAGTAATTTCTTTCTCACCATTTAAGATCCATTGAACAGCAATAGCACTGGCACAGTGTAAGGAATTTTCTGGACACAGATTTAATTTACAATTAGGTAAAGTTTTGAAAATATCTTTGACTACAACATCAAAATCTTCACAAATTATGTCATCTAATCCTACAATCCTTAATTCCTTGCAACTGTCTAGTGCTCTTAATTTATTTATTTCCCTTATATCATTGATTCGAACTTCGGTAATTACTTTAACTGCAATTTCTTTATCAGCAATTTCTTGTCTGTGACATACATAACGGAAGAAATCTGGATAATCTTCCATCTGTGAAATATCTTCAATTCTTAACACAAATTTTCCCCTATCGGGCAATTGCTGCATCTTCTCAAATGCAGCAATTGATAATTCTATCATGTCAACTCCAATAGTAAAAAGTAACTGGCAAAATGTTAATAATTCTTCTTTCGATGGTAGACAAGAATCAAATGCCGATAAAGTATTATCTATTATTTTAATCAAACCACCATCCCCTTCCTAAGGAAAATCTAGTCTATTTGATAAGGCTATTTGTTAAGGCTATTAATATATTTATGTTATTAATTTATTTTTATTATTAATCTATTTATACTATTAATCTATTTATACTATTAATCTATTTATACTATTAATCTATTTATACTATTAATCTATTTATATTCTTAATTCTTCTACAACACTGCCGCCTTCAATATGCTGCTCTACTATCTTTTCCACATCGTCTTCCGTTAAATTGCCATACCATACGCCTTCCGGATAAACAACTGCAATAGGTCCCTTCTCACAAATTCCAAAACACCCGGTGTTAGTAATCATTACTTCGCCAGATAGGTCTCTGTCTTCAATTTCTTCCATGAACTTCTGAATAATATCAACAGAACCTTTGGAATAACAGTACCCCTTTTGTTGACCATTAATTCTACAACTTGCACACACAAAAATATGATGTTTTATAGCTACCATTAGAATTCTCCTTATATCAAATATTTAGGTTAATACAGGTAACCTATAACCCCTTATTAATGCTAATTTCTGCCATCTCGCTAGCAGCTTTTTTCACAGAATCTTCAATTCTATCGTAGGTAGTAAAAACCTTAATCCCTTTTTGTGTCAGTTTCATTTTAGGGGCTTCGCCTATTCTCATTACAATAACTGCATCACAATCAGAAATTGTATTAATAATACCAGTTATTTTATCCTCATTGGTATCACATTCTTCTGAGCCGCTGCAATATTTTTTAATTGGACGTCGCTCTTTAAATACTGCATTTCCATTTTTATATTCATAAACATATAGTTCCGATACCTGGCCAAAATGCTGGTCAACTACCATTCCACTTTTGGTTGCTACGGCGATCTGTAAGCGTCCTTCTTTATCACATGCAGACTCTGAATTAAATTCAATGGATCTGTCATGATCTAAAGTACCGATGGCATCCGCACGACATTGTCTGCAATGATACATTTGCTTCATTGTCTCACCGCATTTTTTTCGCATCTTCATAACTTCCTGATTGCTAACTAGGGGAAGATTCTCAAATACACTTCCCTTTACCGGAATCATCTGCATAATATTTGTTATATGTACACCTAAGTCTTTTACTTTTTCAACTACTGTAGGAATATGTTCATCGTTAATTCCTTGTAACATAACAATATTTACTTTACACATAATTCCCTTAGCTGTTAGCATGGCAATTCCAGCCAACTGATTGGTTAAGAGTATAGTTGCCCCTTCTTCTCCAAAGTAGCGTTTTCCCATATAATTTACTTCTCTATATATTTTTGCTCCTATTTTAGGGTCAATTGTATTCATAGTAACAGTTACGTGTGAAACGCCCAAATCAATCAAATCTCTTGCATATTTGGGAAGCATTAATCCATTGGTAGATAAACAAAAAGTTACATTCTTGTCATGTTCCCGGATTAATTCCAATGTTTTTCTTGTGTTTTCAAAATTAGCTAAAGCATCTCCAGGGCCTGCAATTCCTACAACTGTAAGGTTAGGAACTTTCTCTTTAACTTCCAGGTACTTTGCAAATGCTTCCTCAGGAGACAAAACCTTTGTTGTAACTCCTGGTCTGCTTTCATTGGGACAGTCAAATTTTCGAACACAATAGTTACAACTGATATTGCATTTAGGAGCTACCGGAAGATGCATTCTTGCATAGTCATGAGCTCCACACGTATAGCAGGGATGAGTAGCAGTTTTTTCTTCGATTGTCTTTTCCATCGGTTGGTTCACATTGTTTTCTTTCATAGTAAACTCCTCCTCCTTTTTAGTTACATAACCTGCTTCATATGATTTTGTACTTTTTTCTATTGAATTTGTACCATTTGCTAAATTTATTTGGGATACCTGAATATCACCTTTCTCAGATTGATAATATTTATGGTATAACTCCTCTCGAAATCCAGTTTCTTTCTTAGCTAACATCACATTAGCTATCTCATCAAGAAAAGTTAGAGCCCCTTCATAACCTAAGGTTCTTAATCTTTGTCCTCCAACTCTGTCATGAATAGGGAAACTTCTTCTTACAAGGGAAACTCCCAGATTCTCTGCCATTCTTCTACCATCGGAGTTACCGATTAGTATATTAATACCTAATTCCTTGGCCTTTATTTCCATAGTTTGAAAATCTACATCATGTAATATTTCGAATTTATCTATGTAATAACGATCTGCAACTTCCCAAATTTCTTCTTCTAACATTTCTTTTAATCCATTACATTTGGAACCTGTAGCCGTAATCATAGGCATAATTCCATTTTCAACACAAAGTCTAACAGTACTGTAGACAAAATCCGGCTCCCCATAGATGACTGCTCTAGCTTCTCCGTTGTATTTGTGTCCGTCAATCATGGCATCTAAGAAACGTCCACGTTCTTGTTCTAATTTTT
>JAQSYR010000120.1 GCA_029256035.1 Anaerocolumna sp.
GTTTCTGAAACCGTTGTTTCCTCGCTACCATTATTACTTGTACCACAAGCAGTTAATAGGATCATTGTAAACAATGACATAGCCAACAAAGCAATGAATTTTCTTTTCATAAATTTTTCTCTCCTTTATTAATTCGTACTTTTATTATCTATCTCATAAAGTTCCTTTGTAACAAGAGGGTAATTTTTTTGAATCAAAAAAGACCTGAGCAGAACTCGGGTCTGTTTATTACAATACCTAAATCCTCTTCTTTCCCTTTGAGATAGCACAACTCAATAAATGGGTATTTATTGAGACAGTTCGACAGTTCTTAACTGCAGACC
Source organism: Anaerocolumna sp. (assembly GCA_029256035.1). GTDB lineage: Bacteria > Bacillota > Clostridia > Lachnospirales > Lachnospiraceae > Anaerocolumna. Next base: position 324 of record JAQSYR010000120.1, read on the forward strand.
CAGCACATAATACTGAGAATATTATGTACTTCGGCGATAGTTCCTTCTCAAACGTTTCAACGCTTCTCAACTCAACGTAAGACTGTTAAATACCGCACCTCTACCTCACCTGTTAAAGTGAGGTTATGTTTAGTTTTCAAATCTATTGCATATTCTACATCAACATCATAGTTCTGTCAAATAATATCTACTAATATATAAGTACACGTTAACCAATTTATAAGTTGTTTCCATGTCTTATGGTTGGCTTATATGAAACAGGATAATTGCAAACTTACAAAAGCAAGAAAAAGTCTGGATAGCCAGACTTTTTCACTAATATACTGTCATTAACAACTATAATAAAAATTAATCATTGATAACTCGTACAACCTTAATTGGATCTCTATAATACATATTAGAAATCTTAATTCCTGATCTTGGATTACTTGCATGAATAACCTGCCCGTTTCCAATATAGATTGCAACATGATTAATATAACTTCCGCTACCATAGAACACTAAGTCACCAGGTTTCGCATTGGAAGAACTGATACTAGTACCGGAATATGCCTGATCTCTGGAAACACGAGGTAAACTATAACCAAAGTTAGAATAAACGGCTCTTGTAAATCCGGAACAGTCAACACCTGTATTTAGATTATTGCCTCCCCATACATATGGATTACCAAGATATTTCTTAGCAAATGCAACTAAACTAGCTCTAGTACTAGATACACCACTGGAGGATTCTAATTCTTCAACCGATACTGCTTTTTTAAGTTCATATGATAAATCTGCATATTGTCTTGCTATAAAACCTTCATCTGAGTCAATACTAATTTTAATCCATTCCGGATAAACTTCTAAAACATCTAATTCTTCATCAACTGGAACGTTGGTTACAACTTCAGCCAAAAGGCTTGCATCTGATCTGACATTAAGAGTTGTTGTATTTACCCTTGCCACTAAGCTGCCAACTTCTTTTGCTAATTTAACTGCATTGTCACCAGTAATCAAAAATGAACTCATTACATAACCTGTAACTTTTCCTGATTTAATTTTAGCCCAGCCATCTTTAATTTCAAGTATGGTACAGCCAGCATCTTTTGGTAATTTACCAATAATTTTTTTATCTTCACCAGGTTCTTGCCTTATATTTAAATGATTTTCAACATTCGCAATTCCTAAATTCGTATAATCGTATTCTTCTGCAAGTGTAATCTCTGTTGTAGCAGCAGCTGTTGTTGCATAATATTCTTCCAATGTTTTTGACATACCTGCTACTGGTCTTTCACCCACTAAAGTATCTGCACTAGCATTCATTGAGTTAAGAGCAAATAAAACAGTACCCGCGATACATAAGGTCGAAATCTTCAGAAACTTCTTATTAACATGGTTCATGGTGTTCCTCCTATGGTCTCACATTACTCCATATATTAATTATAAATCTTGAATTGTTACAGATTTATTAAATATATTTCTAAATTATTATATCAAGCTGTCATAATTTTGTCAACCATGTGTCAAATATTTTTCAAATTTTCGTCATTTTGTATAAGTACTGTAATACTATATTAAACTATATTTAATATTCACTGCTATTATTCCTAATATGTACTTTATGAAATTATAGAGGGTAGTCCAGCTTTACCCGTCATAAAAAGGTACTGTTACCTTTACAAATAACAGTACCCAAATGGTATAACCTTCAATTAGTCACATTTATCGCATTTATCACATTTGTCTTCATGCTTTGGGTGCTCTGGTTTTTCAGGTTTGTAATAAAAAACTTTAATAATATAATCTATTTCAGATTCAACACCAAATAAGAATTGACCGCAGTCATCTGTAAATGCAAAGGTAATTGGTATCAATTCACAAGTATCACATTTTTCTTTTGAATGTTTTTTCTTAAACAGTTTAACAACTGCTCCTTCCACTGGCTTACCGCCAGGGAATTTTACAACGCCATGAATCGCAGCTCTGCATTCTTTTTCTAATTCGATGCAAAGATCTTTTTCTTCGTTTGGTTTGATTTGATCACAGCCACAAAGTTCGATTCTCTTTAATTTCCATCCCATATTCTCACCTCCTTTTATGTAACCGGAGGTTTAATAAGAATATCTAATTCCAATAAATCATCATCTTTAGGTGTGAGAATGCTATCCTTAGAATTGGTTTTTTCATTTCCACTAAAATCCTTTACAATTATATTTTCTATGGTAAATTCTGTTAACACCTTGGTCTGATTCTTATTTATACTCTTTGGAAGATTATGATCCACTGCCATTTTAAAACTATTGTCACTAGCTTTTATTTTAATTTTATCTTGTTTTAACTTCTTAATGATAAAAGTTTCAATTACTTTTTCTTTTATTTCTTTTCCTTCCAAAGTGATAAAATAATCAATTACATTCTGTGCAATTGCCTTTGAACAATATCTAAATATTTTATTAGCCCTAATATAGGGAATTCCATTTTTTACATGTGCAGATAGTACTATTACTTTATTACTTGTATAGATTAATTTAATACCTAAATTGTTACATAATTTTTTTAAATTATCGTACATTTCGTGCACCTCCGACATTATATCCAGGTATTTTTAAATAAACCATTTATTATGATTACCTAATGTTATAGTATGCTGTCAATACATAAATGTGATAAGAAGGAAGAAAAATTTATAATAATATAGAATTAAGGGAAAGTATAGAACAAAAAGATAAATAAACTCGATTTTTAAAGATATTAGAATTATGACATTATTCAAAATATAATGACAAAATAAATAAGCTAAGTAAAATAGAGTTTGAATTTTCAAAATCAATTTTACTTAGCCATACTGTTTTTTATATAATGATACAAATAATTCCGCCGTTACTCTCATTAATTATTTTCTGCATGGTTTCCTGAAGTTTTATCTGACTCTCATCACTTAGTTTGTTCATTTTAGTGTTGATTCCTTCATCCACCAGCTGCTCTATGGTTTTACCATATATATTGGTATTCCAGATTCCTTCTGGCTGTTCTGATGCATTTTGTTTAATATAAGTAATTAAATCAGCAGCCTGTGCTTCACTACCAACGATAGGAGCAATCTCAGTTTCTATTTCAGCTTTTATCATAGTAATAGATGGTGCAGTAGCTTTGATTTTTACTCCATATTTATTGCCATGTTTTAAGATTTCTGGTTCTGCTACTGTAATTTCATCTCTGGATGGCATTACAATTCCATATCCTCTGGTTCTAACCTGATCATACGCACCTTTTACTTTCTCATATTCATTTTTCATATGAGCCAGTTCTCTTAAGGTTTCCATAAACTGGTATTCATCATGAATCGGAACACCTACCATGTCACTTACAATATTGTAGTAATAAACATCATCAAATTCAATGCTTATCTTAACACTGCCATTTTCCATTTCAATTTTATCAATTTTAAACTTTTTAACATACTCACTGTTTGTAGCCAGATTTTCTGTCCTTGCATCCCGAATCAAAGTTATATTCTTCATTAACTCTTGTACAGAGTTAACCAGATCCATCTTTAACCAATGATCATCTGGGAGCATTTCTGCCCATCTTGGCATATAAAAATCAATTTCAGCTACAGGAAATACTGATAATATACTAATCATTATCCGGTGTATATCATCTTTCTTTAATTGTTCACAGTTTACTGGCAATACCGTAACATTATATTTAGCAGCAATGTCATTGGCCAAATTTACGGTACCCTCCGAATAAGGTCGATTTGTATTTAACAGCACAATAAATGGCTTCTTTAATTTCTTTAATTCAGCTATGGTTTTTTCTTCTGCAGGAATATAGTTATCCCTTGGAAGATCACCAAAACTTCCATCCGTTGTTACTACAATTCCTATTGTTGAATGATCATTAATTACTTTTTTTGTTCCAATTTCTGCTGCCTGGGTAAAAGGAATTTCATAATCAAACCAAGGAGTTTTTACTAATCTCTCTTGCTCGTTTTCTATATGACCGGCTGCGCCCTCTACCATATACCCTACACAGTCAATTAGGCGTATATTTACTGTTGTATCATCCCCTAAAACTATTTGGGCAGCCTCCTTCGGAATAAACTTTGGTTCCGTGGTCATAATCGTTTTTCCTGCTGCACTTTGTGGTAGTTCGTCAATTGCCCTTTCTTTACTATAGGCATCTTCAATATTTGGAATTACCAATAAATCCATAAATCGTTTAATGAAGGTAGATTTTCCCGTTCTAACCGGCCCCACCACACCTATGTATATGTCACCGCCTGTCCTAGCCTTAATATCAAAAAGCTTCCATCATCTCACTGGTTAGGCTAATTTTAAGTTCCTCCGGTGGTATATTTTCTCTGTCCACCCATTCCCCTAATGACAGCTCCTCTTCATCTATTGTAATGGTATTATCACCATCTAGTTCTGCAAAAAAGCCAACAAGAAGAGTATCCGTAAATGGCCATGGCTGACTCTTGTAAAACTTAAGATTCTTTATATTAATGCCAACCTCTTCTTTTACCTCTCTATGTGCTGTCTGTTCAAGACTCTCACCGATCTCAGCAAACCCTGCAATCAGAGCATATTTTGTATAGGCACGGCCAGCATATTTAGTCAATAGAAGACGATTCCCGTCATGAACTGCCACTATAACACAAGGTGAAATGGTAGGGTATGCCTGAAATCCACAGGATTCGCAATAAAGCATTCGTTCTTTCTCTGAATGTTTCACCTGTTTACCACATTTACTGCAGAACTGATGATTACCATACCAACGATTTAACTGCCATCCAACCACACCTGCAAAGGAGCGCCAGTACTTTGCCTCTGTTCGAAATCTGTTGGTGGTTACGTAACTCCATCCATTTACTGAGTCAAGTTCCTTTTCCTCTACTAGAAAATAATTAATATTATTGATTTGAAAAAGAAATCTGGCATTATGAATAAGATCTGGATATTCATTTTCAAAATCAGAGAAAGAAGGATACCAAAGTTTATCCATATCCTCTTTTACTAGTACCGTGTCCCCATTGTAGGAAAGAAATAAATCCTGTGATTCTGCTATTATATTTTTAAAACTATTATCAAATATTCTTGGTTCTATATCTTGAATCATTATGTACCTCCTAATAGAAATAGACTTCACCTATAACCATGCATACTATTTTTGAACTTGAAGCTGCGTTAACATTCGCTTATAATTAATAAACGCATACTTTGAACAAAAATGCATATCTAGTTACATATGAAGTCTAAATAGTCAAAGGGATTATTTTTCCCATTTTAATTCTGAATATTCTCTTCTTTTGTCTCGTAAAAGTAAGTCATTTACTGCTTCTTCTGGTGATTTATTTTCGAATAGCACTTTATTAACCTGTTCAACAATTGGCATATCTATGTTATACTTTTTAGCTAATCCAAGTGCAGCCTTAGCAGAATAAACTCCTTCTACTACCTGTTTTACTTCCTTCATCGCTTCTTCCATAGAATAGCCTTTCCCCATAAGATACCCAGCGTTACGGTTACGGCTATGTTTGCTTGTACAAGTAACGATTAAATCTCCTACACCAGATAAACCAGCAAAAGTTTCCATCTTTCCGCCCATTGCAATGCCAAGTCTGCTTATTTCTGCAATTCCTCGGGTCATAAGAGCTGCCTTCGTATTATCTCCAAACCCTAAACCATCTGCGATTCCAGCAGCTAGTGCAATTACATTCTTTAAAGAACCACCAAGTTCTATACCGATAACATCAGGACTTGTATAGACCCGGAAACGTTCACTCATAAATACGTCCTGAATAAAATATGCAGTATCTTTTGATTCAGCACCTACAACACAGGTAGTCGGAATGGTGCGGCTTACTTCTTCTGCATGACTTGGACCAGATAAAACTGCAATATCAGCTCCTGGTAACTCTTCTTTTAATATATCTGTTAACGTATCTAATGTAGCCTCTTCAATTCCTTTTCCAACGTTAACAACTTTTTGATTTGCTTTAATAAAAGTTTTGGCCATTTGTGCTGTTCTACGAACAAATGGAGATGCAACTGCAAAAACAATTAAATCTTTTCCCGTACATGAACTTTCTAAATCATCAGAAATAAATACATTGTCAGGAAGTTTTATGCCAGGTAGTTTATCTACTAATTCCCTTTCTTTTCTTAACATTTCAACTTCCGGTGCAAGGGCTGACCATAATGTTACGTCATGTCCATTATTTCCCAATAGCATAGAGATTGCAGTACCCCAGGCTCCGGCTCCTAATACACTTACGATAGCCATTTTTCTCCTCCAAAAATAATTTATTTTATTAACAAAAGATTGCTATTTATATTACTAATGTATTATGAATTTTGTCTTATGAATTTTGTCTTTTTTGACCGATTTTATTTTCAGTTCCATTTAACAACCGTTTAATATTAGCATGATGTTTATAAAAAGCTGAGATTGTGAAAATTAAGCTAACTATAAGCATATGTATATTTCCCGGATACCAGATTAAAACCCATACAGGAAACATCAGGGAAATCAACAGTGACCCAAGAGATACATATCTTGTAACCGCAACTACTATAATAAATATAAATAAGGCAACAATTGCAAGCCTCCAGTCAAATGCCAGCATAACACCTCCGGTTGCAGCAATTCCCTTACCACC
>JAQSYR010000121.1 GCA_029256035.1 Anaerocolumna sp.
TTCAATCAATGTTCTTTCATGTGGTTCCCATTCTGCCGGCATAAAATAACGAGTGTTGTTCTGCATACTCATTTGCTCCTCTAATTATATCTTTCTTATGATATCTACTTATTATATCTTTCTTAATATATCTTTCTTTTTATATCTTTCTTAATATATCCTTCTTCATATAAGCAACATTTATACTGCCTCTAACTTTATCATTATACCGTTTCGTTTGAGTAATGACAACACTATTTTCAAATGCACCCACACCTGATAAAATTATTAAGAATAATGGAAGGGTCTGAATCCACATTAATGTAAGGTCAACAACCCCGTGTATAAGTGCAGCTGCTGTAACTGCCAGAATCAGCGCATTGATTCTAAAACTTTTGTCAATCACTGTGGGAATGTGGTACCAGGTATCCAAAGCGTTGCGTCTTATCCAGATACAGGTAGGACATAAAACCGTGACCAAAAAGTGGTCTGCTTTCTATCTTTCGAATTGCATATTTCCAAATCTGAATACGCATGTCCGTTGTCACTTCTGCCTGAGATAATCTAGGTATAATGTCTAGATTTAAAACTACAATAAGAAAGCTTGACACAGTCACAAGTAGCAGCCAGTAGGCAAGTAAGTTATGTTTCTTAAAGGTAAAGAGTAGAACAGACACTCCAAGAAATACTTCCACCCATGCAAACATACTTCCACTTAAATAAATACTAATTACATTCATGAATGCAATCCCATAATAAACCCATAGGTTTCCTTGTCTTGTTATTACTTTATAACCACATATAATAACTATGATGCTAGCTATGGTCCCAAAATAATTAGGATAAAAAAACATGGCAGATGCCCTGTCAACATTATCATTACTTACAAAGGGATAGATATATTTTTCAATCAAAGCATAAACCGTAGCCATAATGCTTAGATAACAGGCAAGATTTATAGCAGTTTCAAACAACTCATTGGTCATAATACTGCGAATAAATAAACCTAGTATAAATAATAGCATAATACCTAACCCAATTACTAACCCTATCCAATTACCATAAATAGAAGAAACCAGAAAATTGTATGCAAAAAATAATAACAAAACATTTGACCCTTTGTGTACTGTAATGAGCTTTCTCAAATCCTGATTCACTATGATATATAATTCCTAAACTTTTAATAATAATTCCTCTTTTCTATACGAAAACAAATTCCTTGATTTATGGGTAATATCCCTAAATGGCATTTACACAAGGCATCATTCTAGCACACATTGACTCATTTTTCAATAGAAGAAAGGTAATTTATGAACAAATTATGAACATTTACAGAATAGTGTCAGGCACCATGAACAAAATATGAACAAACTTCAACTTTTTTATTCATATTTTGTTCACAGTGCCTGACACCATTGACATTTTTTTCTTTTTACTGTATATTAAAGTAGTAAATGCTACCAAATTATATAAGGGGAGGACAACGAATGTTTGATTCTTTAAAGAAACTATCCATGAAACAAGTTATGAAAAAAGTGAGTATCGCCTTTGGCATTATGGTTATTATACTCATTGCTTTTGGTCCCAGTTATATGAAACTTATTGAGGGTCCAAAGGATTTAAGTGCACTTTCCATTGAAGAAATGCCAGGTGCATATGTAAAAGGTGAATTGTATTATATCTTTGACCAATTTGCCTATTATTACAATGAAAATGATGATGGTACCGAAGATATTACAGACCAATATTATTTCATTCTTATTGGTGAAGATAAGTTAATGGGTCTCCATGTAAAAACCGATGATTTTGAAATTGCCAATCAAATATTCAATGAATCTTATGATTTTGATTATGGACAAAGAGAGGAACTTACAACTTCCTGGCAGTTAAAAGGCACTATTAATAAAATGGAAGGTGAAGTATTAGAGTTCTTCCAGAGTTATTTTGATGAAGCCGGGGTAGATGCTGGAGAAGTTGAAAATTATTCCATTCCTTATGTGTTAGAAGTGGATTATGTTGGCTCTTTTGATTCCTTTGCCGTATATGCATCCTTAGCAGTTTTCATCCTTCTTTTAGCCTATGTCATTATTACTTTAGTAAAAGGAGCAGCTGGGGTCTATATTAGTCCTATCAAAAAGTACATATCGAAAAATGAATTAACGGTAGCCCTTGAAAGTATGGAATCTGACTTTGCAGGTGCTAAATCCATTGACAACTTTATAATTGGTCCTAAATGGTCCTACTTCTTTCATGGTAATAAAGCTCAGGTAGTTGAAAACAGCACACTTTTATGGGTTTATCGAGAAAATAACACCCAACGCCTTTATGGAATAAAAATCCATGATAAAAAATCTCTCATAATGTATACAAAAGATAAGAAAAAGTTAGTTGCCTCTATGCATCATAACTATGATATTGATTCTGTAATTGAAGAATTAGTAAAACAAATCCCTGGATTGGTAACCGGATATTCAAAAGAATTAGAAAAAAGTTTCAAGAAAGATTTTGAGAACTTTGGTAGACAACCAGAACCACAAGTAACAGAAGAAATAGAATAGAGTCTGGCACTTAAGACTCTGGCGCTGACGCGCTGTCAAATCGGTGACAAATTTTCTTAGCGCGTCACGCCCATACTACCTGAGACTACTAACCAATCATTTAATGATTCTGCTATTTCAATAATATCTGTTTTGTTCTTAATACAATCTAACTGGTTTAAATATACCACACAAGGGGTTTTTAACTTTTCTAAATAACCTATTCTTAAGAGCTTTCCAACATCAGAGGGAGTAATACAGTAACTCAGATCACAACCAAGAATGTCAGTTATTAATTGCTGCCTATGACACGCCTTTTGTACTTGCTGATAAAGTGCAGATAGTCCTGCAACCACAATAATAAGCCCTGTATTCTTTGGTATTACAGGTTCCGTAGCATTGGGCACTTTTAAGGGTAGCCGTTTGGAACCATCGGCTTCCACAAGTACAAAGTCTGCAATAGATTCCATCCACAAAAAGAAGGATTCCGAAACTCCTGACATTTTACCCTCCTCGGAAATACTTCCAACAACCACCATAGGATAATCCTCAAGCATTTTTAGAATCTTCTCTTTATTTTCCTCAAACACACCATTTTTTATTGGCCTTTCCATATGGGTTGTAGTGGTTACAATAACCCGCTTACCGGCAGCAACTAACTCTTCTGCCATTTTGTAAATGGAGGAAGTTTTGCCGCCAGCGCCAACAAAAGCTATGGTTTGTTTTTTGTTAACGTTAACCGCGAAAGCATCCTGCAATTTCTCCTGTTTTGTAAATTCACCTGCACTGACTGTAAATAATTCCATAATTCCCCCAAAAACATAAGATATAAAATAAACTGAAGCTATGAAATTCGTATTAATAGATATGGTATATATTTATATTTCTATTACATAAATGTTCTGATATGGCAACTCATACTCATTCAATACTTTTTCAAGCATTTCCCTTGCCTCCGATTTGTCACACCAGGCAAGGCCACACCCAGCCGTAATCTGCCTAGGTACGGGTATTAGCCTTCCAGGAAGCCCTTTCTCTTTACAAAACTTCTCCATTCCCATGGCACTTGTGGTTGTTTCAAATGTTACTACAACTTTCCATTCTTTCTTTCTCATACAACACCTCTTATTCCCCCAGTTGCCTTACTGCCTGAATGGAAGCTTCAACTTCTTCTTTTGTGTTATAAAAGGAAAAGCTAAAACGAACAGCACCCTGCTCTTTCGTCCCAAGCGCCTGATGCATTAGTGGGGCGCAGTGTCCACCTCCGCGTGTGAAAATATCATAATCCTCTGCAAGCTGATCACATAGGGCTGCAGAATCATAGGCTCCAAGGTTAAAAGAAACAATGGGAGCTCGTTCTTTTCCAGTAAAGTCTCCATAAATTTTAATTCCGGGAATTTCTTTGATACCATTATAAAAATGCCACATAAGTGCTTGTTCTGTCTCCCTATGTGTATCCAAACCGTTTTCTAAGAGATAAGAAACGCCAGCATGCAAACCGGCAATTCCTGGTACATTTAAAGTTCCAGCCTCCAGAAGGTCTGGCATATTGGCAGGATGATTCTTTTGAAAAGTCTGACTTCCACTTCCCCCTGTTTTAAAAGGTTGTAAGGATATATTTGCTCCCACGTAAATGCCGCCAATCCCCTGAGGTCCAAGGAGCCCTTTGTGGCCAGTAAAACATAAAATATCAATGCCCATCTGCTCTACATCAATGGAAAATACTCCAGCGGTTTGGGAAGCATCCACTATAAAAGTAATATTTTTTTGTTTGCATATTCTGCCAATTTCTTTGATGTCTAATACATTGCCGGTTACATTAGAACTATGAGTACATAGGACTGCCCTGGTGCCAGGTTGTATTTGTGATTCAATCTGATTAGGAAAGATTCTACCCATGGAATCACATTTTACAAAGGAAACTTCTACTCCTTCCTGCTGCATCTCATATAATGGCCTTAAGACACTATTATGTTCAAGCTCCGTGGTTACTACATGATCTCCTTCTTTTAACAGACCCTTAATTGCAATATTTAAACTTTCCGTTGCGTTGGAGGTAAATGCAATTCTGCTGCAGTCACTTACATGAAATAATTCCGCTAACTTAAGTCTAGTATTATAAACCATACGCCCGGCTTCTAGAGCTGCACCATGGGCACCCCTGCCGCAATTGCCCATGTTCCTGATTGCATTATATACCGCCTCCGCTACAGCCTCAGGTTTATGTAAACTAGTAGCTGCATTGTCAAAATAAATCATTACTTTTCTCCCTTTGTAATAACAGAATAGCTTCCAAAACACTTCCTGCAATACATCTTGCTTTATCTGAAATGGTAAAGCAATTCTTCTTTTCATTTAATCTAGGGTCAATATCAGCAATTTTAAGTCCCTTTTCTACCGGGTAGTTATCACGAATAATTCCTCTTAAAATTCCGTCTATGGTAGCCTTTACTTTAACATTGCCAATGGTTGCAATCACTTGGTCTTTTGTAACTTCATCACTAATCTTACAAATATTATGAATTCGCCCATCTGCAGGGCTATGAATGACTCTTTCTTTTCCATAGCCACCGATGATACCAGGTATGCCAGTATTTTTCTGGGCAAAACCTTTCCCTATTATTCTGCCTAAATCATGACCCCTTTGGGTTTCTATTACCAAATCCACATCCACTCCAGCTTCAAATCCAGGGCCCAGTGCAATGGTAATGGGCGCCATATTAATCTTTGTACCAAGGTTTTTCTTTGCTAAAATTGCATCCACTAATGCAATGGGTTTTAGTTGATTTAAAATTTCACAAGTTTCATCCTGAATAATTGGAATCCTGAGTTCTAACAGCAAGCTTTCTATCTCTTCTAAATTGTTTGCCTTTTGGCAAATAACTCCCTCTACCTCTGCCATTCCATCATACATTGCCTCAGAAAATGCCACTTTTCTGCGGATTGCTGTAGGAGCCTCTATTTCTAGTACAATAACTGAAAATCCACTGCGATACAGCTTATGAATGGTTCCACTTGCGATGTCACCACCACCCCGAACAATAATCAGATTATCCAAGTTAATTTTCATATGATTCTCCTTGCGTTTCTAGTTCCTTATGTCTCTAGTTCCTTATGTCATATTGGTTACTGTCCCAACCCCTAGCTTCTCCGTCAGATTATAATAATTTAAACAGGTTCCGCAGGTAAGTATTTCAACTCCTTGTGATTCTAACAATTTTAAATCTTCTAAAGAATCTGATCCTTTTGCTGAAAGTTTTGCTCCTCCATTGTATAATACAATTTGCTTTGGAAGTTGTTCTAATTCTGTTAGTGCATAAATAAAACCTTTCATTAAGACCTGGCCTAATTTATCATCTCCTGTACCCATGCGGTCAGAAGATAAAACAACAACAGTTTTCTCCATTATATTATCCAAGTCACAAGATATCTCCCTTTCAGCTTCCTTATCAGACAGGTTATCTATCTTTTCAGAAGAATCACCAACTTCCATTGTAACCACAAAGTAATCTTCCTTTATCATTTCGGAAGAGAATGCCAACTGCTTCTGCTTTGCCATTTTTACTAAATTCTGCACCGCAATAGAATTGTCTACGATAACCTTAACACTGCCTTTTGTCATTCCCTCTAACGCCTTTTTTGTTTCTATTACCGGCATAGGACATTGCAACCCTCTTGCATCTATTTTTTTATCCACTGTTATCTCCTTAAAAATGAATTTGCTCCACAGATATTCGGAACTTACCGATTATATTTATAAAATAATAATCTCTTTTTCCCCAGGTACCACAATCTCACCCACAATATTGCAAGGCATTCCAAGTTCTTTTAGTTCATCTAATAATTTAGCTCCATCTTTATCACTTACACTAATTAATAAACCTCCAGAAGTCTGGGGATCTAATAGAATTTCTTCCATAGCAAAATCAACGTTTTGAAATTCTGTAAATGCTTCCACATGATTACGATTTCTCTGTCCGGCTGCAGTTATAAAAAATTCATT
>JAQSYR010000122.1 GCA_029256035.1 Anaerocolumna sp.
TTGGTTATAAGTCGTGGCAATATTATGGGCATTAATGCCTGATACCACCGTTTACATTCTTCTAAATAACCTGGATGTAAATAGTCAAGAGTAGTAGAAGGATTTTGGCTGCCATCAAAACTTATGGGTAAAGCATCCGGATATTTCTCTGCAATCCAATATGGCAATCCTTCATTTTTCATTTCAGCCATAATAAAGGGACCTGGACGAAGAAAGAAATAAAAGCCGTTCTTATTGCATAGATCAAGAAAAGCAGCAAGATCAAGATTGTCAGTAAAATTATATTTATTTTCATATTCTTCATGTAGAATCCAAGGAATATAAGAGGAAATACAATTTAGCCCCAGTTCTTTTGCTTCATCTAATAAATGTTGCCAGTTTTCTTTGGGCTGACGAAAATAATGCAATTCACCTGATAGAAGAAAGGTTGGCTTTCCATCGATTATAATTTGCTTATTTTTTAGTGTAATCATAAGCCTAAAAACCTCCTGTTTATTATAGTGGAAACGATTTCAGAAAATATACAAAATTGCAACCTAATTATAGTATTATTATTAAAATATGTCAATAGAACAATCTATATTAATAAAAAATTATGTATTTTTGTTATTTAAATATCAATAAAAATTTTTAAAAGCACTTGACAAGTGGATTATAGTTGAATATACTATGGACATAAGTTACATTATCATCATAAATGAAAACGTTACCATAGCAAATGTGCACATATCCATAAAGATATAGTGAAAAATAAGCAAAAAATAAGCAAAAAAGGTAACGTTATAGAGGAAAGGACTAACCTTATGACAAAGATTCAAAAACAATTTAAAAGTTTTAGTCATGAATTAGTTAAGAAAAGAGTAATGTTTCTGATGCTGCTTCCTACAGTTCTATTTTTTTTAATATTCAGTTATATCCCAATGCCTGGAGCCTATGTGGCATTTGTGGATTACAATATAAATAAAGGAATATTTGGAAGTAACTTTATAGGACTTAAAAACTTTGAATTCTTAGCTAAAACAGGGCAGTTATGGACCATAACCAAGAATACACTTCTTTACAACCTGGCATTTTTATTGGTTGGTAACTTAACTCAGATTGTACTGGCAATTATGCTATCTGAAATTAAGTGCAAGTGGTTTAAAAAATTATCACAGTCCGTTATTCTTTTACCTTACTTTATTTCAATGGTAATAGTGGGATATTTTGCTTACAACCTGTTTAATTATGATTATGGTTTTATTAACTCTCTACTTAACTCATTAGGTTTTGAAAGTCATCAATTTTACTCAGATCAAGGGATTTGGAAATACATTATAGTTGCATTTAAAGTTTGGAATGGCACCGGATATGGAATGATAATCTATCTGGCAACCATTACAGGAATTGGCGGGGATATTTATGAAGCTGCAGCTTTAGATGGAGCCAGAGCAACCCAGAGAATTCGGTACATAACGCTTCCGTTGTTAAAACCTACAGCAATCTTGTTAATACTCTTTGGTTTAGGTGGTATATTAAAAGGTTCTTTTGACTTGTTTTATAACTTAATCGGTAATAACTCCATCTTGTATGCACAGACGGATATTATAGATACCTATGTTTTCCGAAGCTTAATGGGGCAGTTTAATTTCTCATTAAGTGCTGCAGTTGGTTTTTATCAGTCATTATTCGGTTTGTTTTTTGTACTTACGGTTAATCTTATTGTTAAGAAAATTGAACCTGAGTATGCTTTGTTCTAAGGAGGTGCTTTATGTTAGTAAATTATTACATTAAAAATAAAGACGGTTTTATTTTAAGAATTATATTCTACATAGTAATAGCAGCATTTGCTTTGCTATGCCTGTTTCCGTTCTTACTAATGATAGCATCGTCTTTTATGAGTGAAAAGGAAATTGTTTCAGAAGGCTTTAAATTAATACCGAAAGAAATTACCACAAGTGCTTATGAATTCTTATTTAAAAATTCTAAGAAATTAATTAGTGCTTACACTGTTACAATTTTTATTACTATTGTAGGAACTGCTTTTGGCTTGTTTTTTATGTCTATGGCAGGGTATGTACTTAGCAGAAGTGATTTTAAATATCGTAATGTAATTTCCTTTTTTATATATTTTACCACACTATTTAGTGGAGGATTGGTACCAAGTTATATTTTAATGGTAAACTACTTAGGACTAAAAGATAATGTTTTAGCCATGATTTTGCCAAGTCTTATGGGTGCATGGTCAATATTTTTAATGAGAAATTTTATGAAGTCAATTCCCGATTCCTTGTATGAATCGGCTGCCATTGACGGCGCTGGGGACTTTAGAATCTACTGGCAGATTTATATGCCTTTATCCACACCTTCCTTAGCAACCATAGGACTTTTCCTTGCTTTGGGTTATTGGAATGAATGGTATAATGCTATGTTATATATTCAGTCACAGAACAAGTTTCCGCTGCAGTATTTCTTACAAAAAATTGTATCTCAGGCTAATGTACAATTATTAGTACAGCAGGGTGCAGTTATAAATAATCTGGAACTGCCGTCAGAGTCCATTAAAATGGCAACAGCAGTAGTCGCCATTGGTCCAATTATATTATTGTATCCATTTGTTCAAAAGTATTTTATTTCTGGTTTAACCATTGGAGCTGTAAAAGGATAACTAGTCACATATTCATGTGATTTAGGATATAAAAATTTATGGAGGAGATATAAGAATGAAAAAGTCAAAAAGAATGTTAGCATTGGGTTTAGCTATGTTATTAAGTGTTGGAGCTTTAGCAGGCTGCACAAAAAAAGCAAATGATGATCCAGCAAGTACTACCACAGCAACAACTGCTGCTGGAAGCGAAACAGAAGCATCAGAAATTGATCTCTCAGAAGAAGTTAAATTAGTTTACTACCTTTGGGGTGGAGAAGGCGTAGCAAATAAAGATATTTTAGCAGAGATTAATAAGAAATTAAAAGCAGATATTAATGCAACAATTGAAGTTAAGTACATTGACTGGGGCGATCTTGGAACAAAATATCCATTACTTTTTGCATCAGGTGAAACCTTTGACATGTCACATGCATCACCAAATGCACCTATAACTTACAATACAATTGCAAGCCAGGGTGCTATCGTAGATATAACAGATATGCTAGATAAGTATGCTCCAACATTAAAAGCGGAAATCCCTGAAAGTGTATGGGAATCCACAAAAGTTAACGGAAGAATCTATGGTATTCCTACACTTTACAGTGAATTCACACCTTATGGATTTGTTACACGTCGTGATTTAAGAGAAAAATATGGTGCAGCAGAAGTTACTTCCATTGAAACTATGGAAGCATATATGGATGCAGTATTAGCAGCTGGTGAAATGGTACCTTTAAATGGTTCTGCAACTTTAGCAAACGATTTATACAGAATGTTCATTAACACTACAAGCACCTGGATTGATGAAGTACCTGGTATTTCAACTTCAGAGTTATTCTTAGCTGCTACAAGTGCAGATGCTTATGAGGATGTATTTCATCCAGCATTTACTGACGAATTTGTAGAATTTGCAAAAAAAATGCGTGAATGGGCAGACAAAGGATATTGGACTGCAGATGTTTTAGCATCACAACAAAGTGCAAAAGATAACTTCTTTAACAGTTTATCAGCAGCTTATATTACACATATGGCAGACTGGACTGGACAATATGGTACAACTAATGAGAAATTAGGCGTTGAAACAGACTTTTATACATTTTCTGAAGCAAGCGGAAAAATCAAGAGAAAAATGGGTGTTGAAAACGCTACTGTATTTAGTATAACTTCAGAAAACCCAGAAAGAGCGTTAATGGCAATAGAGAAATTTATGACTGACGAATCCTATTATCGTTTAATTCAATATGGAATTGAAGGAAAACAATATGAAATCGTTGATGGTGTTGTAAAACAGCCAGAAGGATTTGATGCAGCTGTTGATGGCGGTGGATTCTCTGCATGGTCACTTAGAAATGATAAATTTAATATTCCTAATGCTTCTGAAGATCCTCGTCGTTATGAATTAAATGAAAAATGGAATCAAACTGCAATTGATAATCCTTATGTAGGCTTTAGTTTTGATCCAAGTAATGTAACTACAGAAATCGCAGCTATTTCTAATGTTAATTCACAACTTGGAATCCAGATTCTTCTTGGAAAAACATCTCAATCTCCAGAAGAAGCGGTAGCTGAATATAGAAAACAATTAGAACAAGCTGGAATTAATAAAGTTATTGAAGAAGTAAAAGCACAATTAGCAAACTTTACACCGGTTGGTCAATAAGGTTAATAAAGTAAAACATTGGGAGACACTTAGTGTCTCCCAATATAAATAAGGTGACAACCTTATGGGGTATATAGTATAATTAGTAAAATATAGCAAGTATATAGTCGAGTAAATTACAGGGTGGTAATATGGAGATAACAATAAAGGAAATTGCTAAGCTATCTGGAGTAGGTATCACTACAGTATCCAGAGTTATTAATAATTCAGGACCTGTTAGTCCCAAAACGAGAGAAAAGATAATGTCAGTGATATCTGAATATAATTACATTCCTAATAATAATGCCAGAAACTTAAAATCAAC
>JAQSYR010000123.1 GCA_029256035.1 Anaerocolumna sp.
GAGCTTGATATAAAAACCAATGAAGAATATAAAGATGCTCTTCTTGGAAGCATTGTTACACAAGTTGGAACCATTAAGAATCTAATCTTAGGTTTAGTTTTAGGTATTAATTTTCTAATCACCAGTTTATTAGTTCGAATGCTGATAGCGAAAGAAGTTCCTGAGATAGCTATACTTAAATCAATTGGGTTTCAAGATAAAGCTATTCGGAGCTGGCAAATACGAAGAATCGCAATTCTATTAATTATATCCATCTTCTTAGGTACCATATTTGCTAATGTAACAGACACATTTTTTACCTCCGGAATATTCCGGGGTATGGGAATAACACATCTGAGTTTAACAATAAAACCTTTACAAGTTTATATCATATATCCGGTTATTCTTCTGATTGTAACAATGAGCGCTGTTTTAATCAGTCTTTCTAAGGTGAAGAAAACGCAGATATGGGTGATAAATAATCAGGAATAGGAGGACAATGGAAATGAGCCAAGTGTTAAATGTAAATAATTTATGCAAAACATATATTGTGAATAAACGGCAGAATAATGTGTTAAGAAATGTAATGTTTTCTATGGAAGAGGGGGATTTTGTATCAATTATGGGACCTTCCGGGTCAGGTAAATCTACGCTGCTTTATACTGTAAGCGGAATGGATCGATTAACGGCAGGAAAGGTAACCTTTTCCGGTAGAGATATTAGCAATCTAAATCCAAACGAAATGTCAGATGTAAGAATAAATGATATGGGATTTATTTTTCAGCAAATGCATATGTTGAGAAATTTATCCATTTATGATAACATAATTATATCTGCCTATAACTCTAGAAACGGTAGAACTCAAGAACAAAGAAAACAGATTAATGAATATGCAAAAGAACTCATGCAAAAATTAGAAATAATTGAGATTGCTGACAATGATATCACAGAGGTTTCTGGAGGGCAATTGCAAAGAGCTTGCATTTGCAGAGCTTTAATTAATAAACCTAAGATGATATTTGCAGACGAACCAACCGGTGCCTTAAATTCAAAAGCAGCCAGGGAGGTAATGTCGGAATTAGTTCATATTAACGAAGACGGTACTTCTATCTTACTTGTGACTCACGACGTTACAGTTGCTGCAAAAACAGACAAAGTACTTTATATAATGGATGGTAATATTCAAGGGGAATACTATCTCGGAAAATACACTGAGGGATTAAATCCGAAGGAGAGAGAACGTAAGTTAAGTAGTTGGCTTATGGATATGGGATGGTAGTGTATATTCCATCCCCCTAGATTTGTATGTATACTTAATGTGTAACTAGGGAGGTTACTATGGTAGATTTACTAGTAATTGAGGATAATATAGAATTAGGAACCATTCTTTGTGATTTTCTCGAAAGAGATGGCTATTCACTATATCATGGAATATCAGGCGAAGAAGGGATAGAGTATCTTACGAGCAACACTGTAAAGCTGGTTCTACTTGATATCATGTTACCTGGCATGGATGGATTTGGTGTATGCAAGAAGATTCGCGAGCAGCAAAATATCCCTATTATTATAATGAGTGCAAGAACGGATAAACATGATAAATTAGCTGGATTAGAACTTGGAGCAGATGATTATATTGAAAAACCTTTTGATATGGATATTTTATTAGCTAAGATTGGTGCCTTGCTTCGCCGTAATTACGAATTTAAAGCCAAATCAAGAATAATTTGCTCAAACCATATTACAATCGATCTGGATGCAGTTTGCATATATTATAAAAATGAGCCCCTAGTTCTAACTACGAAAGAGTTTGACCTGTTACGCATATTAGTCGAAAATCGTGGAAAGACATTAAGAAAAGAATGGTTATTTAATAAAGTATGGGGAATGGACAGTTTTAGCGAGCCTTCCACCCTCACTGTTCATATAAATAAGTTAAGAGAAAAGATTGAAGAATCTCCCAAAAAGCCCGAAAAAATTGTCACGGTATGGGGTGTTGGATATAAGTATGAAGAGAAAGCGTGAAAAATTTCATGAAACACTTTAGAAAAATTATGTTTGGCTTACTGATGTTTTGGTTGTTCCTTGCTTTCTTTTCATCCTATCTCCTATATCAGGAGGGCTACAAGCAGCAAAGTAAAGGATTCAAGGTTGATATCAATCGAATTAATTATGAGTTGTCTCAAGGTAGTAGCTTAAACCAAATTGATTTGTCCCAATATAATTACGTAAGGGAAATTCGGTCCATTTTACTTCCTTGTACATCCAATGATTTAAATGAGTTTTTTAGCGGAGCAGATATTCCAAAGGGCTTAAGTTATAGTGTATTGCCACTTTTTGAGGAAGAAACTGTAATTGGATATATGAGTTTTTTGTATGAATCAAACCATATATCAGATATACATAATATTATTATTTACTATAATATTTTTCTTGCTATTATTGTATTGTCCTTGCTAATTATTTTGGAGTATGTTAGGCAATCTGTTCTAAAACCATTTCACGAAATTGTAGACATCCCTTATGAATTATCCAAAGGACATCTAGTTACTGAAATTAAAGAAAATAAGTCCCGCTTCTTTGGAAAGTTCTTATGGGGACTGGATCTTTTAAGGAAAAATCTTGAAGATCATAAGAAAAGAGAGCTTCAGCTAGAGAAGGAGAAGAAAACAATGATTCTATCCATTTCTCATGATATCAAAACTCCTGTTAGCACGATTAAGCTATATGCAAAGGCGCTCTATGACAATTTATACGATTCTGAAGAAAAGAGAATTGACGTTGCAAAGGGTATAGAAGAAAAAGCAAATCAGATTGAAGGTTTTGTTAACGAAATCATTGCAGCCTCTACAAACGATATACTTGATATTCCTGTGAATTCCGGAGAGTTTTACTTATGCGACCTGGTAAATAAACTACATAAAACTTACGATGATAAGTTAAAGCTTCTTATGTTAGATTTTAAAATAGACAGCTATGATAATATCTTATTAAAAGGGGATTTGGAACGATTAATCGAGGTCTTGGAAAATATTGTTGAAAACGCCATTAAATATGGAGATGGGAAAAATATTGAGATTACATTTGCAGATGAGGATTACTGTAAACTAATAACTGTAACTAATTCAGGAATTCCATTACCAGAAACTGAATTTGTACATATGTTTGAAAGCTTCTGGCGAGGTTCAAATGCTCATGAAAAGCCAGGAAATGGGTTGGGATTATATATATGTAAAGAGATTATGAAGAAAATGGATGGAGATATTTTTGTTCATAGTACAATCAACTCCATGGGGGTAACCCTAGTTATAAGATATAGTGAATAATGTTTGAGAGGTAACACCCCGGATACATTATTTAAATATAGGTCTAGAAGAATTTGGGGGCATTTTAGTGCCTCCTTAATTTTGACTAAAATATTTTATTTGTATGCAATATTTTAGTCTCCTCAGGAATGTTTCTATTGAAAGGAGGATTTTTAATGCAAATGGTACGTACCGAACAAGATACAATTATGACGATTGAACAGTATTCTGATACCTTGTATAAAATTGCACTTTCCTATACACGTTGTAAAGCTACTGCTGAAGATATATTGCAGGATACTTACTTAAAGTATATGCAATGTCCATTGGAGTTTGAAAGTTCCGAGCACAAAAAGGCCTGGTTAATACGTGTCCTAATAAATGAATGTAAAAAATTTTATCGGTTATTTTGGAATTCAAAACGAATTCCTTTAGAAGATATCTATACTTTTGAATCGCCCGAGTATCACGAAATATTTTATGCTGTTATGGATTTAACGCCCAAATACCGGATTGTAATTCATTTATATTATTACGAAGAGTATTCTGTAAAGGAAATAAGTAAAATTTTAAGAGTAAAAGAGAATACAATATTGTCCAGATTGCATCGTGCAAGAAGAATGTTAAAAGAAGATATGGAGGTCGCTTATGAATATAAGAGAGTATAAAAAAGCTATGGATGAAATATCCGTAAATACGAATACTATAAAAGACAAAGTAAAAGATTCCGTTCGTAATGAAAAGTACCTGGCTCTGCGATATAAAAATATTATTTTAGCTTGTATCACTGCTATTGCTATCCTTCTTGTTCCGACAGTATCTCGAATTCTAAATGTTGAGTCGATTCCTGATATCACGCTTACCGTTTTGGCGAATTCAGGCGAGGCAGAGACCTTGTCAGATGAACCTGTTGTACTAACCCCTTATTATCAGGAAAATATGCTGCAGTATTCTAAATTTGATAATGGCTTAAAAAAAGGTTCCATAAATTTTAATTTAAACTTTCAATGTGAGGGTGAAACTATTAAAGAAATAACATACAAACTATCCGATCAGACAATAACTAGGGAAAATAGGAACGAGTTTACTGCCTGGTTTGCAGAAAATCAGATTTATAATTCTTCAAGTGATGCGCAAAATAATAAGGATAAAACTACTTATCGAATCGTCGGTGATTTCAAAAACCAACGACATGAAGTGACTAAAATGATAGGTAGTTATTATACTGTTTCCTATGGTAATCAAAACAGTAAGCAGTATGCTCTTGAAATTAATCTAACCCAGGATGAAAC
>JAQSYR010000124.1 GCA_029256035.1 Anaerocolumna sp.
GTAAAAAAGGGTGGCCCTTATGAAGGAGCTACTTCCATACAGGATTTTAGTGGTGCTAAAATAACTGCTCAGTTAAATACATTCCATTACACTGTAATTGACCAGATTAATGGAGTAAATAAACAAACAGCAATGGATAACTTTGGTGCGATGAGAGTTTCATTAGAATCAGGAGTTATTGATGGATATATTTCAGAACGTCCAGAAGGGGTAAGTGCTTCAGCTGCAAATGATAAATTTGCAATGGTAGAATTTACTGATGGTTTTGAAACATCAGATGATGATACAGCAATTGCTGTTGGTTTAGCAAAAGGTAGTGAATTAACTGCACAAATTAATGAAATCTTAGCAGGCATTTCAGTGGAAGAACAAACAGAAATAATGGATGCTGCTATCGCTAATCAGCCAGCAGCGCAATAAGATAAAAAGCAAAAGCGGGGCTGTTAGTCGGCCCTATTTTTGTTTAATAGAAAGTTCACTGAAATTGTCACTAAAGTGACAGCGCGTCAGCGCTAGAGTCTGGAGGGCCAGACTCTTTCTTATGCTCAAATATGATTCATTTATATATACTAAATTTTATAACTCTCATTAATAAAAGGAGGAAGCAATGAGTCTTGATAAATTTTTAGAAATAATCATTCGGTTTTGGCCCATGTTTTTACGCGGCGCTGGAGCAACACTATATATCTCTATCATTGGTACTGTAATTGGTTCCATTATAGGATTATTAATAGGAATAGTTCGAACAATACCAATTCCAGACCGTGGAATAAAAAAGATTGTATTAAAAATTGTTAATTTTATTTTGTCTGCCTATATAGAATTTTTCCGCGGAACCCCAATGATTGTACAAGCAATGGTGATTTATTTTGGATCTGCACAGGCCTTTGGAATCGATATGCCAAAAATTTTTGCGGCTATTTTTATAGTATCCATTAATACTGGAGCTTATATGTCTGAGATCGTCCGTGGAGGTATTGTTTCCATAGAGAAAGGTCAATTTGAAGCAGCTGCTGCAATAGGTATGAATCATATTCAGACCATGCTTCATATTGTTCTTCCTCAAGTAATTCGAAACATTCTTCCTGCAACAGGAAATGAGTTTGTAATTAATATAAAAGATACTTCTGTACTTAATGTAATCGCTGTAACAGAACTATATTTCCAAACGAAATCAGTTACCGGAATGACCTTTACTTATTTTGAACCATTTTTTGTAGCATGTATTCTTTATTTTATAATGACATTTAGCATTACTAGAATTCTAAGATATTTCGAAAGAAAATTAGATGGACCGGAAAACTATAATATGATAGGAAATCAGATGCAGGTAGAACGACCAGAAGATGCAATTCGTAGGTCTAAAAATATGGGAAATACTCTTTAAAGAGAGGAGAAATATTAATGGAAAAAGTAATAGAAATACAACATTTAAATAAAACTTTTGGCAATCACGAAGTTTTGAAAGACATTGATTTCTCCGTAAATAAAGGAGAAGTAGTATGTATTATAGGTTCTTCTGGCTCAGGGAAATCTACTTTGCTTCGTTGTGTTAATCTGTTGGAGAAACCAAGCGGTGGTCAGATAATTTATAATGGTGAGAATATTTTAGATGATAAACATGATATATATAAATACCGTACCAAGCTAGGAATGGTATTTCAACAATTTAATTTATTTAATAATCTTAACGTTTTAGAAAATTGTATTGTAGGACAAATTAGAGTTCTAAAGCGCTCTAAAGAAGAAGCAACAAATGTAGCCTTAAGGTACTTGCAAGTAGTTGGAATGGAGCAGTACATTAATGCGAAAGCAAGACAATTATCCGGTGGACAAAAACAACGTGTTGCAATTGCCAGAGCACTGTCTATGGAACCAGATGTACTTTTATTTGATGAACCAACATCTGCACTGGATCCTGAAATGGTTGGGGAAGTTCTTAAAGTCATGAAAGAACTAGCAAAGAGTGGACTCACCATGTTGGTGGTGACACATGAGATGGGATTTGCAAAAGACGTTTCTAATCGAGTTGTATTTATGGATAAAGGAGTAATTGCTGAAGAAGGAACTCCGGAGGAAATTTTTAATCATCCAAGGGAAGAACGTACCAAAGAATTTTTAAGTCGTGTTCTTCAAAAATAAAAAAGAATTTAATAACATAACAAAAAACACAATTTACTGCAATTGATGGGGTGAATTGTGTTTTTAATTTTAGTTCAGAAAGGATTTTATTTACTGTTTATTGATAATACTCTAAAAAAGTGTTACTATGATAGAGTTAATATAAAATGACATCATTCTCCTTGGCTATGTTATTTGCATATAATAAAGTAAAAGTAAATTAATAAAGTAAAAGTAAATTTAAATACAATGGCTGATAACATGATAAATATTAATGTTGAATAGAAAGTTAGGTGTATCCTATGATTATAAAAGAAATTAACTTCCCTGTCATCTATGACAACCACAGAAAAATTGGATATGGAGGCAATCAGGATTGGTTTTCTGGTAAATGGCAGCAAAAAGCAGGCTGTGGAAGCACCAGTGGGGCTAACTTAGCTGCTTATTATGCAGCAAACATCCCGGCCATGAAACACATTTATAAAGGCAATCTGGATAATTTTAATCAGGCCGAATTCCTTGAGGCCATGAACGAAATGTATCGTTATATGACGCCTGGACCTTTTGGCTTTCCTTATGTTAAAAAATTTGCAGATCAATTTGTTATCTTTTGTAAAGAACGGGGAATAACTATTACTCCTCATATATTAGAAAAATATAAAACGAAAGAGGAAGCTTTTGATTTTGTAAAGAAATATATTGATAATCAAATACCAATTGCACTTTTAATCTTATTTCATAGGGCTCCTGAATTAAGAGAAGATAATTGGCACTGGGTTACAATAAGTGGCTATGAACAAGAGAAGGATGGAAGAGAACTTACTTCTGTTATTATGTCTAATTGCGGAGTACGACAAATAGTAAAAGGAGATATTTTATTTGAAGTGCACCCGAAAAATACATTAAGTATGATTGCATTTGAGCACTAGGGAGGCGATATGGAGACGATAATTATTATATTTGGGGTATTTTTCATTTTTTTGATAAAAAGTATCTATGACCAAAAAAAATATAAAGAAAATATAATTGTAAAATTAAAGCGTGAATGGGGACAAGTACCAGAAGAAGAATATACCCATGAGGAGCTTGAATCAATAAAAAGTTATTATAAATCGGTTCAGGACAGTGATCATGATATTGATGATATTACATGGAATGATCTTGACATGGAAAAGGTGTTTATGTTAATTAATAACACCAGGAGTGCCATAGGAGAAGAATATTTATATTCTGTACTTCGAAAAGTAAAATTTGATGAGGAAGAATTGCTTGAAAGAAATCGTTTAATAACCTATTTTCAAAATAATCCTGAAAATAGATTAAGACTTCAGATTGCACTTGGCGGAATGGGTAAAATGAAGAAAATATCGGTTTTTGAATATATGAACCGACTTGATTCGTTGAAACAAGAAAGTAGTTTATTACATTACCTTATGGCAGGTGGACTTACTTTTTCTGCTATTTTAATTCTTTTTTCGCCTATTGTGGGTAGTGGACTGACTTTACTTATGATTGCAAATAATATAGTCTGGTATTACAAAAGGAAAGGACAAATCAGTGCATATTATCAAGTGTGTACTTATATTATACGAATATTATTTTGCATTCAGGATATGGTAAAGCTAAATATTCCAGAAATTAGTACCTATACGGATCAATTAATAAAGGCTAGTATTAGTTTTAAAAAATTTAAAAAGGGATATAAAATTGTTGCTGCAAAATCTCCAAATGGTGATTTTGCGGATGTGATACTAGACTACATTCGTATGTTTTTTCACCCTGATTTAATAAAATTCAATTCCATGTTAAAAATATTTAAGAAAAATCGTGGGCTATTAAATGAAATGTTCCTTTGTCTTGGAACCCTTGACAGTATGATAGCAGTTGCTTCTTTTCGTGATTCCCTTGACTATTATTCAGAACCTTGCCTAAAAAAGCAGCCCAGGGCTTTTCTTAGTTTGTTAGATGTATATCATCCTTTAATTGAGGATTCGGTTACCAATTCTATTACAGAGAACAATTGTGTATTAATTACAGGGTCCAATGCATCTGGTAAATCAACATTTATTAAAGCATTGGCAATCAATGGTATACTATCACAGACAATTTATACTTCACTAAGCAAAAGGTATGAGGCAAGTTATTTTCAAATTACTTCTTCCATGGCTTTAAAAGACAACATTATTACTAAGGAAAGTTATTACATTGTTGAAATACGTTCTTTAAAAAGAATTTTAGACCTGATAAATGATAAAATACCAACTTTATGTTTTGTTGATGAGGTGTTAAGAGGTACCAATACATTGGAACGTATTGCGGCATCTTCACAGATTTTATCTCATATATCTAAATCCAATGCAATATGTTTTGCTGCTACTCATGATGTTGAACTTACGCATATCCTAAATCAGCATTATTC
>JAQSYR010000125.1 GCA_029256035.1 Anaerocolumna sp.
TGTACCACAAATTCATTTTCCGCAATTGCCTCTCTTGACCCTTTCACATTTCTTAGTCTCATACTTGAATTCTCCTATAACCTATCTATTTATAGCACTTTAATCCACAGAAGTACATTCTTGGTACTTATATGTAAAATTATTATACCAATTCCATACAAGAATGACAAGTTAATTCCTATTCTGGATTGTTATTGCTATATTTTTCACAATAATGTACAAATATTTTTTAAATTTCAACATATTTTGTTCTATTTTCACCATTTAACTTTTCAAGAATTGTAGTATTATATAGTGTAGCGCACTTCACTTTATAATTTGTTAATAATTATAAACTAAATGTGTATTCTTCTCAGTTAATTATGCTTAGTCGTAAATAACTAGACTTTAGACAGGAGGAAATTGAATGGAAAAAGTGATTAGCATTTTATACGATATTGAAGAAAAGGCTAATAATATCATTAAAAGAGTTAATGAAGAAAAAATTAAGCTCCAGGAGGAACTTAATCATAATTTAAAAGAGTTGGATCAAACCATTGCAAAAGAAAAGGCTGAGAAGTTAAGTGCATTAAAATCAGATATTGATCAAAAGCTTGCCATTGAAAAGCAGTCTTTAATAGATGATTGTAATAGACAGCTTAATAAAATGGAAGAAAACTACACGCAGAATCATGATACTCTTGTGGAAAACATTTTTCAAGAGATTATTAGGGCCTAGTTAGTTTTGGGAGGTTTCTTATGAATAAATTATTATCCTATAGCGGGATTATTACCAAGATTAAGGCTATGGAAAAAAGTTTTATTACAAAAGAAGATTATCAGAAAATATCGAATTTGGATTCTGTGTCAGCATTTACTGCATTTCTAAAGAATCATCCGGGCTATGAACAGATTTTTGATGGCGTTGATGAGCATATCATTCATCGAGGACAGATTGAAGGATATTTCATTAATGGTCTCTATCTGGATTTTGCAAAAATCTACCGGTTTGCTGATATAGAGCAAAGAAAGGCTTTGGATTTAATATTTTTCCGATATGAGATTAATATTTTAAAGACCTGTATCCAAATGATTTATAGCGGGAAAGACGATTATGACTTATCCGTATTTAGTTCATTTTTTGAAAGGCACTCAACCATCAACGTAAAAGCACTAGCAGCCTCTCGTTCTATGGATGAATATATAGGCTATTTAAAGGGAACCGAATACTATTCCATGTTCGTCCGTATGCACAATACCCCTGGAATAACCTCTTTTGATTATGAAATGATGCTTGATATTTATTATTTTAGGAAAATGTGGAAGTTGAAAGATAAGCTACTGTCTGGGGATAATCAGAAAGCCCTGACTCACAGCTTAGGTTCAGAAATTGACTTACTCAACATATTATGGTTGTATCGTTCTAAGAAATTTTATGATATTCACCCTCAAAATGCTTTTTCTTACATCATTCCTATTAGTTATAAATTAAAAAAAGAACAATTGGCCAAATTATTAGATAGTACTAATATTGAGGAATTTAACAATCATCTTAAGAAAACTCATTATTCCACTATTAGTAATTCTTTAACAGACGGTACCATGGAGTTCGCCTATCAGAAAATCATATCTAAAATATACCAGTTAAATGCATCAAAGTTCCCAAATTCAATGGCTCCTGTTAATTATTTTCTATATAGAAAGCAATTAGAAATTAAACAATTAATTACAGCCTTAGAATGCATAAGATATAAATTAGAACCACAAGATATATTAAAATATGTATTACAATAATTTGTATGCAATAATTTGTATGCAATAATCATAACCGGAGGTGCTTATAGTGATTGAAAAAATGAAGTTTTTAAGCATTACAGGTCCGCAAAGCGACTTCGACCGTGTTGTAAAGACTTATCTTAGCAAGTATGAGATACAGCTTGAAAATGCGTTGTCAGAGTTTAGTTCTGTTCATGACTTAAAACCATTTATTGAGGTAAATCCTTATAAAGATTTATTAATTAAATCAGAAGAGCTGGTAAAAAAGCTAGATAAAAACAGTCCTGCTGTTACTACGGAAATCACAACCCAAGAAGCAGCAAAGATCATAAGCGATACACTTTCTGATTTAGATGAATTAGAAACAAAAAGTAATGAATTAAAAAAAGAGAGAAATCATTTAAAAGATTTAATGAAGCAAATTGAACCGTTCCGTCATATAAACTACGACTTAGACAAGATTCTTCATTTTAAATTTATTAAATTCCGTTTTGGTAAGATTTCCCATGAGTACTATAATAAGTTTTCAAAACATGTTTACGATAATTTAACAACCCTTTTCATTGAGTCCGACCGGGATAGTGAATATGTATGGGGATTATACTTTGTACCAGCTTCTTATTCTGCAAAAGTTGATGCGATCTATTCCTCTCTTCACTTTGAAAGAGTTTTTATTCCTGCAGAATATGAGGGAACACCGGAAGAAGCCTATGATTCAATTTCTAAAAAATACCATATACTGGTTTCTCAGATTAAAGAATTATCTGCAGAAATTAAGAGTAAGTTAAACCAAAATGCACATAATTTGCAAATCGCTTATGAAACTTTACGTGTACATGCTAAAAATTTCGATGTTAGAAAAATGGCGGCTTGTACCAATGAAAATGGTAAGAGAGAATTTTATTTTATCCTTTGTGGCTGGATGACAGAAGAAAATGCTAAGTCGTTTAAGCAAGACATTGATAATGAAGAAAATATCTACTGTCTGACAGAAGATGATCATAGTGATCCAAATTCTAAGCCACCAACAAAACTTAAGAACTTAAAATTATTTAAGCCCTTTGAAATGTTTATAAAAATGTATGGAATACCTGCTTATAATGAGATAGATCCCACATCCTTTGTTGCTATTACATACTCATTAATTTTTGGAATCATGTTTGGAGATGTAGGGCAAGGACTATGCTTGGTTATCGGAGGGGCTCTTCTCTATAAGATTAAGAAAATGAATTTAGCCGCAATTATTTCAGTTGCCGGTATCTTCTCAACTATTTTTGGTTTTATGTATGGAAGTATCTTTGGTTTTGAAGATATCCTGCCACACTTGTGGCTTAATCCGATGAAGAACGTTATGACAGTTCTGATTACTGCTGTAGCCTTTGGTATGGGATTAATTATAATAGCTATGATCATTAATATTATTAACGGTATAAAAGCCAGAGATGTTGAAAAGATTTTCTTTGATACAAATGGTGTTGCAGGCCTTATATTTTACGGTGCTGCTATTGCTTCCGTAGCTTTGATTTTTACAGGAAGAACACTTCCTGCTACCTTTATTTTAGTTATCTTTTTTGGAATACCTTTGCTTTTAATGTTTTTCAAAGAACCACTTACCCATTTAGTTAAGAAGAAAGCAAAATTATTTCCAGATAACAAAGTAATGTTTTTTGTTGAAGCTTTCTTTGAAATGTTTGAAGTTGTATTAAGTTATTTGACCAATACTATTTCTTTCCTACGTGTTGGCGCATTTGCCATTAGCCACGTAGCTATGATGGGTGTTGTTATGTTATTAGCAGGTGCCGAATCCGGTGATCCTAATATCATTATTGTTGTACTTGGTAACTTTTTTGTTGCCGCTATGGAAGGTCTAATTGTAGGTATTCAGGTATTAAGACTGGAATACTATGAAATGTTCAGCCGTTTCTATAAAGGAACAGGCAAAGAATTTAAACCATATAAAAATTAATTATTACGTATCTTAGGAGGATAATATCATGACAGTTAAAATTATTTTAGTTATTGCATTAATATTAAGCATAATCATTCCTTTTGGAGCATTTCTTATAAGCGCTAAGAAAAAAGGGGGATTCAAAGCATCCCTTGCCGCTAATGCATTCTTTTTCTTTGGAACTTTAATCTTAGCTGATATCCTGTTATTTAGTGGAAAAATTTCTGCTGCTGAAACTGAAGAAGTTGTTAGTTCATCTGCTGATGGTTTAAAATATATCGGTGCAGCTCTTGCAACAGGTCTTTCCTGTATTGGTGGTGGTATTGCCGTAGCTTCTGCTGCTTCTGCTGCTTTAGGTGCTATTAGTGAAGATTCTTCTATCATGGGTAAAGCTCTTATCTTCGTTGCTCTTGCAGAAGGTATTGCTCTTTACGGATTAATCGTTTCCTTTACTATTTTAGGTTAATCATCTCCCACACAGATAGAAGGAGGTATTACTATGCGAATGTATTTGATCAGCGATAACGTTGATACCTATACGGGAATGCATCTTGCGGGAGTGGATGGCGTTGTCATCCATTCCAAGAAGCATTTAAAGGAACAACTAGACAAAGCCATTGCTGATAAAAGTATCGGTGTTTTACTTATAACAGAAAAATTCAGCCGTGAATTTCCTGAAATAATCGATGATGTAAAGTTAAACCGAAAGCTTCCTTTGATTGTTGAGATACCCGACCGCCATGGAACAGGACGTAAACCAGACTTTATTACAGCTTATGTAAATGAAGCCATTGGAGTTAAACTATAAAGTAGAGGAGAACGCCTTATGACTGATTTATGATGAACATAGAGAAAATGCTGTTTTAAAGTCCGAAAAATCTTTCCAATTAGAATCAGAAAATCTGATTCGTGAAAAAAATCGTACACTTTCAGGTGAAAACATTACGATTCGAAGAAAAATCAGTGAAAAATCAGCAGAGTTAATTAATAAACTATTTGAAGATGTAGCAGTAAAATTATACGATTATATGAAAACCCCTGAATATACTCAACTATTAACTTCACAAATTGTAAAAGCGAAAGAATTTGCAAATGGAGAAGAGATGATAATTTATATCAATTCATCCGATGAAAGTCTAAAAGAAACTCTTGAAGCTAAAACTGGTGCAAAATTAACAATCAGTAATCGTGATTTTATTGGTGGTACAAGGGCAGTTATGCAGGAAAAAAATATATTAATTGATAATTCATTTATAACAAGATTTAAAGAAGCAAAGAATGAATTCGTGCTTTAATATTAAGAAAGGGGAGTTATCTCCATCATGAATATAACAGGAAAAATATTTGGTATAAATGGACCAATTGTCTATGTTGCCGGAAATCAAGGATTTAAAATGAATGAAATGGTTTATGTTGGCAATGAGAAATTGGTTGGTGAAGTTATAGGCTTAACCAAAGACAGAACAACAATCCAAGTATTTGAAGAGACTACAGGATTAAAACCAGGCCAGGAAGTTTATTCTACAGGTGCTGCCATATCCGTTACCTTAGCACCAGGTATTATAGGTAATATCTTTGATGGTATCGAGCGCCCGTTAAAAGAAATTTCCGCTAAATCGGGAGCTTTTATCTCCCGTGGTGTAAGTGTTGAATCATTAAATACTTCAAAGCTTTGGGATGTTCATATTACAGTAAAACCCGGAGATACCATATATGGTGGTACAATTATTGCAGAAGTCCCAGAAAGTGCTGCTATTACACATAAATCAATGGTGCCTCCAGAGGTATC
>JAQSYR010000126.1 GCA_029256035.1 Anaerocolumna sp.
GCACATTAATAATTTTATTTCTATACTTACTTATTAAAAGTTCCGGCAAAATTACCAGATATCCTGCTAATACGATCAGATCAATCTGGTATTTATCAATGGTCTCAAGCAAAGCCTGGTTAAATTCTTCCCTGGAATTATAGTCCTTAGGCGATATCACACAGTTAGGGATACTATTTTGTTTTGCCCTCTCTAAGGCATAAACATCCTTTTTATTGCTGACTACCACTGCAATCTCCGTATTGGTTATTTCCCCACTGGAAATACTATCAATGATTGCCTGTAGATTGGTGCCTCCACCTGACACCAGTACCGCAACCCTTAGCATATGGTAACACCTTTCTCGCCAGATTTAATCTCACCAACAACATAAGCTGTTTCACCAGCTGCTTTTAACAAACGAATTGCTTTATCCATCATACCAATTCCCATATTATAAGTATTGTACATCATATTTTCTTCAATGGCTCCATCGGTGGAAAGCATGCTAAAGATTGGTGGTACAACATAACTATTTTTCTGAATTACCGCATGGGTACTATCATTTAACATTCTAGGAATATTCTCATAGAAGCCTCCACCTGTTATATGACTGCAGGCTTTAATGGTAACTGCTCCGGTTTTTAGAGATTTCAAGGCATTTACATAAATTTTAGTTGGGGTAAGTAAAGTTTCCCCTAAGGTAGTGCCAAGTGCCTCATAGTAAGTATCTAATGCTTCCTGTTTCATGCTAAATACTTTTCTAACCAGAGAGTACCCATTACTATGAATTCCAGAGGAAGCAATACCTATAATAGTATCCCCTTCTTTAAGACTTGCTCCAGTAATAAGTTCCTTTTGATCTACGATTCCAACGGCAAATCCGGCAAGATCGTATTCATCTATAGGGTAAAATCCCGGCATTTCCGCTGTTTCTCCACCAATTAATGCTGCCCCTGCCTGCTTACAGCCTTCCGCTACACCACTTACAATTGTAGCTATTTTTTCTGGTTCATTTTTACCACAGGCAATATAATCTAGGAAGAATAATGGTTCACCACCGGCACAAGCGATATCATTTACACACATAGCAACACAGTCGATTCCTATGGTATCATGCTTATCTAATATAAAAGCTAACTTTAATTTGGTTCCTACTCCGTCTGTACCAGAAACCAATGTTGGCTTTTCCATGTGTTTAAAACTTTCCAGAGAAAATGCACCTGAGAAACCTCCAAGTCCTGTTAAAACTTCACTTCTCATAGTTCCCTGCACATGTGTTTTCATAAGTTCCACTGCTTTATAACCAGCTTCAATATCAACTCCTGCTTTTTTGTAATCCATAGAAAATTCCTCCTTAAGTAGATAGGTAAACTATTATAATGTCCTAGTAGGACAATTCTGTTCCTTTTATATCCCCCATTTTATCATAAACAATCAGGTTTGTCCTATGTTTTCATTTTATTAATTTCTTATGTTTAATATAAGTAAACCTAATATTAAATCGTCTATTATAAGAAAATAAGATAAATTTCCAGATGATAGTTATAGTATATGCAAAAAAGAACCGGTCAAAACATAAAATTATGTTTCAACCGGGTTCAGGTTATTCCTATAACATTTCTTTCATATATGCTTCATAACCAAGTTTTTCCAACTTATCAGCTTTTGCTAAAACACCATCTTTTAGTCCTTCTGCATAGGTTTTTATACGAGATAGCAAATCAGGATCCGAAGTTGCAAGTATTTTTGCAGCTAGTAATCCAGCATTTAATCCACCATTAATAGCTACAGTTGCTACAGGAATTCCACCTGGCATTTGTACGATGGAATATAAGGAATCTACACCGCCAAGTCCTTTTGTCATAATAGGAACACCAATTACCGGCATAGGGAATATTGCTGCTGACATTCCCGGTAGATGAGCTGCGCCGCCTGCTCCTGCTATAATAACTTTATACCCTTTTTGCTCTGCCGATTTTGCATAATCAAAGAATACATCAGGCATTCTGTGTGCAGAAATTACTGTAATATCATATTCAATTTTAAGAATATCTAAAATTTCTGCTGCCTTACTCATAATTGGTAAATCTGAGTCACTACCCATTACTATTCCTACTTTTGCTGCCATGTAAAAATCCTCACTTTCTTTTGAACGTTATAACTAACTTTAGTTTTGTATATGATAACTAGTTTCTGACTTTCTTTTGTATGTTAATTTAGGAATCACATTTTAATTTTGAAATGCTGCGTTTAATAATTCCGTACCTTTAAGGACAAATCTTCCATCTTTAATAAGTTCTATCTTACTGCCATCTTTCTTATATACAGATATCTCGCCTAATTCATCGTATGGAATTGTGATATCAGTATGGCATCCAAAGTATGCTTTGTCAATATCCGTTTTTCTGAGTATAGATATTTCATTATCCCTTGCAATTACTTCTTTTCCATTAGGGTTAAACACTTTTCGCTCTTCGCTCATATAAAAACAGGTATCCCCTACAGCAAAATGAGGGCCGGTTTTTTCAGCAATTAATATTGGTAGCTTTTCTCCAATTTTAAATTTATTTGCCATAACATAAGCAGTTGTATTAGTTCCAATTGCGAATTCACCCATAGGTAATGATTCACGATTAAATAACAGGTTTTCTTTTACAAAACGTTTATTTTCCTCTTCGGAGTCAAAGTTTTTGCAGGTATAATCATGAATCATACCATCTTTAAATGTAAGCTTTAATTCCTTATATTCTAAGTCATACAAGTACACTTTGGTCAGATGTAATACACCGTCTGTCCCCTCTAGCTTTGGTGATGTAAAAACTTCGCCAACTGGAATATTAACATCAGCTGTACAGTTTTCAAATAATGTTTCTTTCTCTGTATGATTTAGTTCATGCAACGCCACCTTTAAATCCGTGTGATTGTTACCAGAACCCTGAACACGTACATATTCACCCTGATCCAGAGCATCAATGATTGTCTGTTGAATCTCTTTGTATGTCTGGTTATCTAAGTTATTAACTTTCACTGTTTCCGCAAAGATTTCCTTAAACTGTTCTCCAATCTCAGGAAGAGGATAAGCAATAATGGTAAAACTCCACTCTTCCCGGATAATATACTCATTTACCATAAGTCCTGACACCTGACGGTAGGCAACATCCAGTTTTTCCTGTCTTTTATCAAGTTTAATTGTCTCTTCTTTCATTTCAGGTATAAAGTTTTCTTCTCCAAACACTTCAATTAATGCAGGCCCTGCAAATTCTCTTGCCTGCTGTTTATATTTTTCATAAGCATTTTTAAGGCCTTCCAGTTTTCTTGTATTATATGCTTTATCCAGATAAATCCCGTTATCCAACCTATGGTCATAATCATATTGTCTGTTTGGTCCGGTGGAATGGTATCCAATTTTTATATGCTGATTCTTTGTGACGCTGGTAGTTGCAGCTCTGAAAATAACTGGCTCCAGACCCATCTGTTCAAAATATTCTATGGCATAACGAATCATTCTTTCAAATCCAAGATTATACCTGATATTAACTGTTTTCTTTTTACTTAAATCAATTCTGGCTTCTTCAAAACCTCTACGGTATCCTTCGGTATATGTAAATGCCATGGCTTTGACTTCATCTTCGGAAAACTGATTTAAAAACTCCGCTATCCTCCGCTCATTTTCACCAACATACTCACCATATTGATAGAGATATCTTAGGTCTGAAAGATCCCAGTTCATAATGATATCTTTTGCAAATGAAAGATTTGGATCAAGAATTTCTCTTGTTCTATATTCCAGTCTTTCCCCTGTATAATCACTGATAAAATCATAGATAGCTCTTTTTACATCTTTATAAGTATATTCATCCTCTTCTTCCATATAATTATAAATTTCAATAAATAACTCCGCTATAATAGTAAGGTCAAACAATCTGTACTCATAGGCATATACTATCATACTACGAATTTCGGCATATAAAAAAGTGAATAGCTTACCATATTTTTTCCCAAGCTTCTTAACTGCATATTTAGGGTTTCCATAACTTGTACCATAATTATCAAATATCAAATCTTCATACAGGTCATAGTTTAAATCCGAAAGTTCCTTAAGGGTCATTTTTTCCAAAGAACCCTTTTCAACTAGTCCAACCAGATCTTTCATCTTCAGGATAAAAGACGCCATTTTTACAAAATACTCTTTAAAAGTTTCTTTAACTTCATTTTCTGTAACAATTGATTCCATCCGCTCCATGGATAAATCATAACGTTCACGAATTTTTTCATTCTCTTCTTTAAATAATTCAAAATACTTCATGATATATTTCCTTTCATTCCCTTATATATTATAAATATGGTCCCTCTGGGATACTATTTATTAGATTCATAAATCCATTTTTGTAAATATTTCATCTTCCTTTGGATGTAATAAGTCTTTTACCCTGTTTAGTTATGAATAACCGGAATTCATAGCTTATATGCTAAATCCCATTATATATAGGATAAAATACAAGCAGGCAAAAAATCCATTGATAATCAGCCCTGCAATGGGTGCATTATAATAAATATCTTTTTCCTTGCAACTTTGTATTCCTAAAAACAACCCTGTACATGCGACTGCAAATAAAAGTATTCCTGCCAACCCATATCCTATACCTCCATTACCAGCAGACAAACTGGAAAGGTAGCTTATTACAACAAATGCAATGATAGAAATTATTCCAAGTATTAATGATATAATACCTTTTACAGAGTGCTCTCTATCAGTAAATTTGTAGTTTTTCTTTTTCCAAAAAAACATAGTTTCTCCTCTTTTTTATTTAAACAGCAATTGTATTAATTCTATGGTTAAACTAAATTCAAAACTTAAAAAAGTTACATTCAAAAACTTTCGATTATCCCGACTTATTATTGGTAGGACAAAACCAAAAGGAGCAAAGGCAAAGACATTACCAATAATATT
Organism: Anaerocolumna sp.; assembly: GCA_029256035.1. Lineage (GTDB taxonomy): Bacteria > Bacillota > Clostridia > Lachnospirales > Lachnospiraceae > Anaerocolumna. The sequence goes on from JAQSYR010000126.1 coordinate 4,934, forward strand.
AACAAGAAAGCTTTCCAAACCAATGACTTTTCGATACATTATAAAACGTTTCACTTCTTTAAAAAGAGTTAGATTATAACGATACTCTTCTGTGCTTGTGGTCCTGCCATAGCGCTCACTAAAAAATAAAAAATATGCCAAAAATATAATATATAAAATAAACAGCATTCGGCTGAATGCTATAATTTTCGTCTTGTGTCTTGCATTCAATGTCTTTCTCCTCTACATAAAATCCACTAAATTTAATTATAAAACAAAGAACAGCATACGTAAAGGGGTAAAAAAAAGGTGTCAGGCACCCTTACGAAATTCTTACGAATTAATTCATTTCAAATGTCAAAACTATACTGTTTGGATGAACATAATTATAACTAATTAATTCAGGAGCTGTATTTTCTTTTAGGTACAGTGATACCTGATAAGGATTCATTTCCCGGTAACTATTGTTATAACCTTTTACTCCTGCTACAGTTAGTGTGTAAGTTTTAGTTGTCTGTAAGGAACCTGGTTGCAGGGTGAGTTTAACTGTTCCGCCTGTAATTGTATTGGTTAATTCCGCTGATGTTATTACAACTCCTGCAATGGTATAGTTTGATTTATTCTCGGCAGTAGTCTCATCTAGCATATGGTTAAACTGTACTGTAATAGCGTTGTTATCGTTAGTAGTTTGAGCAACAGAAACTGGAGCTGGAAGTGGTAACAAATTGTTAACAGAGAAGTTTACATATTTTTCAGTAAGCACATCAGCTGAAGTATCATTTGGAAGTACATTGTAGCTATCCCAGTAACCAATATAAACTTTCTGATATCCGGTTAATTGTGCAGCTGCTGCACTAATTGTATAATTAACTTTTGTTAAATCACTTGAATTAATTACACCGGTAACGGATTCATTATTAACTACTATAAGCCCTGGTGTCTTAATTGGTTTGTCAAAGGTAGCAGTTAATTTGTTATATTCTATACGCTCTAAAGAGACTAATTTTGCTTGGGGTTTTAATGTGTTATCTGTCTTAAATACTACGGTAATCGGATCATTTACAATACTGTTACCAGCCAAATCCTTAATATTATATAGCTTCACTGACATTTCTTTATTCAGATCTGCTGTAGACATATT
>JAQSYR010000127.1 GCA_029256035.1 Anaerocolumna sp.
CCTATTTTAATCTATACTACATCAGGTATAGCATGGGCTATTTTAGACGAAGCCGCCCTAAGCTTTTTGGGGTTTGGAGTGCAGCAGCCTACAGCAAGCTGGGGCAATATGTTAAATGGTGCCCAGTCACTAACAGTACTAACTTCTCAACCCTGGTTATGGCTGCCCCCGGGAATTGCTATTATACTCACTGTTCTTTCCATAAACTTTATAGGCGATGCATTAAGAGATGCGCTGGATCCACATTAGGTGTCAGGCACCCTTACAAAATTCTTACGAAAAGAAACTTTTCGTAAGAAATACGTAAGGGTGCCTGACACCAATTTTTTTTTGTTGATAGTTAACAAATTAGATCCCCAATTTTTGTGACTAAATTTGAGCGATTTTGATTTACAATGACTGATAATGGTGATATTATAAAGTTAAGATAACAAATCAGTCAAAAACAATCACATAGAGACAAAAGGAGTTTGGATCTTATGCTACTAGAAGAAAGATTAAATGAAATATTGTCAATACTAGAACAGAAACACACAGTAACGGTTCAAGAATTAACAGAAGTTTTAAATGCCTCAGAATCTACCATAAGAAGAGATTTAACCGTACTTCACCGTAAAGGTTTATTGGTAAAAGTTCATGGAGGGGCAACCGTAACAGGAATCAATTATAGTACCAAAGATGATGACGTAGCAACAAGACAGGACTTAAACCGAAACGAAAAAATCCGAATCGCCCAATATGCTGCCACACTAGTTCAACCCAATGATTTTGTTTATATTGATGCAGGAACAACTACAGAACTTTTGATTGATTTTCTAACTGAGAAAAAGGCTATCTTTGTTACCAATGGAATTAACCACGCAAAAAAACTTGTACAAAAGGGACTTACCTGTTTTTTAATCGGTGGCGAATTAAAACTCTCTACTGAAGCAGTGATTGGAAGTGAAGCAATTTTAAATATTAATAAGTACAATTTTACCAAAGGATTTTGGGGAACCAATGGAGTAAGTTTACAGAGAGGTTTCTCCACTCCGGATATTAATGAAGCAATGACAAAAAAGGAATCCATGAAGCAGACCAAAGATTGTTATATTGTATGTGATTCATCAAAATTTAATCAAATATCACCAGTGACATTTGCTTCATTTACAGATGCAACCGTTATTACCACAAACTTAATGGAAGAACAATATAAAAAATTAAAAAATGTAAAGGAGGTGTAGAATATGATTTATACCGTAACATTTAATCCCTCTCTGGATTATATCATCCATGTAAATGATTTTAAAAAGGGTATTGTAAACCGTACGGAATCAGAAGAGATACTTGCTGGTGGAAAAGGAATTAATGTTTCTTTTGTTTTGAAAAATCTTGGATTAAAGAGTATTGCATTAGGGTTTATTGCTGGATTTACTGGAAAAGAAATTGAATCAAGATTAAAAGCCCATGGTTGTGTTACTGATTTTATTCAGGTAGACCAGGGAATGTCCAGAATAAACGTAAAATTAAAATCAGAGGTAGAAACAGAAATAAACGGACAGGGTCCTAAAATAGAAGAATCTGACTTGGAGAAACTTTTCAAAAAGTTAGAGGAACTGCAGGATGGGGATATTTTGGTCCTGGCTGGTAGTATTTCTAATAAACTTCCGCAAAATATATATGAGGATATTCTTGAAAGACTGGCTCACAAAAAAGTAAAGGTAGTGGTAGATGCAACCAAAGATTTGCTAATGAATGTTATAAAATACCATCCATTTCTGATTAAGCCAAATAATCATGAGTTAGGAGAAATGTTTGGAGTAGTTCTGTCAGGCAAAGAGGAAGTTATAACCTATGCTAAAAAATTAAAGGAGTTGGGTGCAGTTAACGTACTTATTTCCATGGCCGGAGAGGGAGCAATTTTAGTATGCGAAGACGGTAATGTCTACGAAAGTCCGGCACCAAAGGGGAAAGTAGTTAATTCAGTTGGGGCTGGAGATTCCATGGTAGCAGGATTTATATCAGGATACTTAGCAAGTGGAAGTTATCAGGAGGCATTTAAAATGGGCCTTGCTACAGGAAGTGCAAGTGCATTTTCATCGAAACTGGCTACAAAGCAAGAAGTTCTAGAGTTACTAAAAACTATATAATAATCTTCTACAAAAATAAGGAGGAGAACTATGAGGATTACAGACTTACTTAAAAAAGAATCTATTGAATTAAACGGAAAGGTTTCAAGTAAAAATGAAACCCTTGACAAAATGATTGAATTAATGGTTCAGTCAGGCAACATCTCAGATAAAGAAAAGTACAAAAAAGGGGTATATGCAAGAGAAGCAGAAGGAACTACAGGAGTTGGAGAAGGTATTGCAATTCCTCATGCTAAAACAGATGCAGTTAAAAAACCAGGACTTAGTGCCATGGTTATTAAAAATGGTGTAGACTATGATTCTCTGGATGGGAATCCTGTTGATTTAGTTTTTCTAATTGCTGCTCCAAACACAAAAGAAAATGTACATTTGGATGTATTAAGCAGATTATCTGTGCTATTAATGGATGAAAACTTTACAGACAATTTAAGAAACGCAAAAACCAAGGAAGAATTTTTAGATACTATTAATAAAGCAGAAACAGCAAAATATGGCAATGAAGAAATCAACTATAATACAGCTTCCAATGGTAATACTGGATTTCGTATCGTAGCAGTTACTGCTTGCCCAACCGGAATTGCTCACACCTATATGGCTGCTGAAAGTCTGGAAAATAAAGCGAAAGCACTTGGAGTTACTATTAAAGTTGAAACAGATGGTTCTGGTGGAGCCAAGAATGTTTTAACTGATGAAGATATAAAGAATGCAGATTGCGTTATCATAGCTGCAGATAAGAATGTTGAAATGGCCAGATTTGATGGCAAGATTGTCATTAAAACAAAAGTAGCAGATGGAATACACAAAGCAGAAGCATTAATTAAAGATGCTATGGCAGGCCAAGGAAGCATTTATCACGCAGAAGGTGGTGCTGAGAGAAATGACAAATACTCAGGTAAGGAAAGTGTAGGCCGTATCATTTATAAACATTTGATGAGTGGTGTATCACACATGCTGCCTTTTGTTATTGGTGGAGGATTACTAATTTCTCTTGCATTCTTATTTGATAATTACGAAATTGATCCTAGTAATTTTGGAGCCAATACACCTTTAGCTGCATTTTTAAAGACAATTGGTGGAACTGCCTTTGGCTTTATGTTACCTATACTTTCAGGGTTTATTGCAATGAGTATTGCAGAACGTCCTGGTCTTGCCATTGGTTTTGTTGGTGGTGCAATTGCCAATGCCGGTGTAACATTTAGTAATCCATCCGGTGGAGTTGGTTCCGGTTTCCTTGGAGCACTAATCGCAGGTTTTGCTGCTGGCTATCTGGTGGTTGGATTAAAAAAATTATTTAGTAAAATGCCAAAGAGCCTGGAAGGAATTAAACCGATTTTACTATATCCTGTATTTGGATTATTATTTATTGGTATTATTGTAGCATTTATTAATCCTGGTGTAGCAGCAATTAATACTGCAATGAATGATGCATTAGCTTCTATGAGTGGAACAAGTAAAGTGTTACTTGGAATTATCCTTGGAGGTATGATGTCAATTGATATGGGTGGTCCATTTAATAAGGCTGCTTATGTTTTTGGAACCGCAGGACTTGCAAGTGGGGAATTTGAAATTATGGCTGCTGTAATGGCAGGCGGTATGGTACCTCCACTTGCAATAGCATTAAGTGCAACATTCTTCCGTAACCGTTACAAAAAAGTTGACAGAGAGTCTGCCTACGTTAATTATATTATGGGATTATCTTTTATTACTGAAGGTGCTATTCCATTTGCGGCAGCAGACCCAATCCGTGTATTACCTTCCTGTATTATAGGTTCCGCAATTGCTGGTGGTTTATCCGTTTTATTTGGCTGTGGATTAAGAGCACCTCACGGTGGATTATTTGTAGTACCTGTAATAAGCAATCCTTTTGGCTTCCTTGCTGCAATTACCATTGGGGCTATGGTTGGTGCTTTACTACTTGGATTACTTAAAAAACCAGTGAAAGAATAGAAGAAGCATACTAGGTAAAGCTTTTAGAGAAATTTTAATGAGATAGTAGGAAATATAATTAATAGAAAAAATAAATATGTAGATAGTATAAGAAAAAGAAGGGTTGAATTAAATCAATCCTTCTTTTTCTTATAAATATGAAAACTCCAATAAAATTGCGGAGTTTACTAATTACATAGTAAACATTATTCCAACAATTACACCATAAATAGTGGATCGATAAGGGTTTGAAGTTATTGGACAACTTCCTCCCGGACACCCAACGATTCTATAGTATAAATACCCTAAGCCACCACCAATGACACCACCAATTATTGTATTTAATAACATTTTACACACCTCCATATTTATTTGTAATTATAGCAACCATGTCCTTTTACTTCTGTGATTTAGTTACAGC
>JAQSYR010000128.1 GCA_029256035.1 Anaerocolumna sp.
ATATAATGGATCTACGAAAAAGTGGACGAAGGTAAAAACTGTAAAGGGCTTGACTAGTGCAAAAATAAGCAATCTAAAGGCTAATTCAAGTTATAAATTTAAAGTTATAGCATACAAGAACTATGGGGGATTAGTTTATACCGGACCTAGTTCCAGTGTAGTTACAATTAAAACTGCAGCGAAATAAATACAATATAATAGGATAAATATTAAAATGCCAGGTAGTAAATAAAACTGCCTGGCATTTTTTTTGCCCTATTATCAACTTATTATATGGTTTTGCCTATGGGTTATTATATGGTTTTGCCTATTGGTTAGTTGACAAAATGACTTACATGAGTTAAATTTATGCTGACTTACTTTGAAAAAAAGCAACAGCAGAAAAAATAGCAACAGCAGAAAAAATAGCAACAGCAGTAATAACAACAAAGAATATAATAGCTGTAAAATACGAATTATGATAGAATAAAGTAACGATATAAATGGTTCAATCTGCTGAAATTTTACAAATGAGTGCACAGGAACTTGAAACCTACATTAGTGGAATTGCAATGGAGAATCCCATCATTGATATTGAAGATTGGAATTCGCCTTTAAATGATAATGAATTTCAGAAAAAAATTGACTGGTTAAATCAGATGGAGGAGCACAACCTTGTGTATTCCAAGCAGGAGTTTGGGGATGCAGAGGAAAGAGATATGTGGGAAGTAATTGGTGAAAGTCAGGAAGAAGATTTATCCCAGTATCTTCACTCTCAAATAGTAACCAAAAATCTCACAAAAAAAGAGTATCAGATAATTTCCTATATCATAAATTGCCTGGATACTAAGGGTTATTTAGAAATTGATCTTAAGGAGCTTGAGAAACATTTTGAAATACTGCCAGAAGAAGCAGAACGGTTATTATTCCTGGTGCAGGGCTTAGAGCCAGCTGGTGTAGGTGCCAGAAATCTAAAGGAATGTTTGCTGCTTCAGTTGGATCGTAAACATATGAATGCCCCAATGCTCAGAACAATTATATCTGAATATATTGACCTAATAGCTAAAAATCAAATTTCTGTGATCTCAAAAAAAATGAAAGTTCCAGTGGATAAAATACTTGGAGAAATTGAAATTTTAAAATCCTTAAATCCAAAACCAGGGAACAGTTTTGCATCAAAAGAAAATCTGAATTATATTGTACCTGATGTAACGGTGGTAAAGCTGGAAGGTTATAACGAAAACAATTGTGGATATCCAGGAAGAGTTCTTTTATAGTGGATGTGCATTAAAACCAATGCGTTTAATAGATGTGGCTGATCTTATAGGAATCCATGAATCCACAGTAAGTCGTGGAATAAAAGGAAAGTATCTTCAATGTACCTGGGGTGTATATCCTATGGACTATTTCTTCTCCAAAGGAATAGAGACCACAAAAGAAAACACCATAATAGCAGCCGAAGGAGTAAAAGAAGAGATTGTGCGTCTTGTAGAGGAAGAAGATAAGAGAAATCCTTTAAGTGACCAGAAGATTGCAGATATTCTTAATAATAAAGGAATCAAAATTTCCAGAAGAACCGTAGCAAAGTATAGAAATATATTGGAGATTAAAGATGCAAGTGGGCGGAAATTATTTGGATAAAGATAGGCAGAAATTGAGAGGATGAATTTAATGAAAGATACCTTAAGAAAGCTGATTAATGAAGAAGATGCAAAAAATCCTTTGACTGATGAAGAAATTGCTATATCCTTAAACATCTTAAGGGAAACGGTAACAAATATTCGAAGAGAATGTGGAATCCCTGATTCAAGAGAAAGAAGAAAAAATATTTTAACTGAGGATATTAAAAAAATCTTAACGGAACAAGGAGACGTTTCGGAAAGAGGTCTAACAAAAATTCTAAATGATAATGGGTATGTTATTGGTAAATATGCAGTTGGAAAGATGAAAGAAGAAGTTCTTTTATCTTGGGAAATTCCAAAGAAACGGGAAGAGGAAATTAATTCGGAACCTATGGGTAAGGGAAAGCCAGATGAAATTTTCAGCTCGTTTATCGGCTATAATGGAAGTATGAAAAATCAAATCAGCCGGGCTCAGGCAGCAATTCTTTATCCGCCAAATGGACTTCATTCCTTAATTTACGGGCCATCTGGAGTAGGAAAAAGTCTGTTGGCTGAACTTATGTATCAGTATGCCATTACCACAGACAATTTTGATGAAGATGCGCCGTTCTTTCAATTTAATTGTGCCGATTATGCGGACAACCCTCAATTATTACTTGCTCAGTTATTTGGTTATAGCAAAGGGGCATTTACTGGTGCAACAGAGCACAAAAAAGGAATTGTAGAACTGTGTGATGGGGGAATTCTTTTTCTGGATGAAGTTCACCGATTGCCGCCGGAAGGACAGGAAATATTATTTTATTTAATGGATAAAGGGAAATTTAGGCGTCTGGGAGAAGCGGATACCCAAAGAGAAAGTAAAGTCATGGTCATCGCAGCGACTACAGAAAACCCTCAAAGTTCTTTACTTTTAACCTTCCGCAGAAGAATTCCAATGATTATTGAGATTCCATCATTAAAGGAACGACCCATTAGCGAAAAAACCCAATTCATTCATCAATTCTTTCAGATGGAAGCAAGGCGACTTGGAAGGGAAATCTGGGTGAAGGAAGATGTATTAAAATGTCTTGCTTGGAATGAATCTCCAGGAAATGTTGGTCAGTTAAAATCAGACATACAGGTTTGCTGTGCAAAAGCATTTCTGGAAAGTAAGATGAAGCAGACGGAAAAAATAATGGTAGGTTTATATTGCCTTGCTGAATCCATGAAAAAAGAATTTCAAAAGGAGAAAGTTCCAAAAGAAATTAATGCTCTCATACATGGAGAAATGTATTTTTCACCAGACGTTAATGAAAGCTACCCTGCCAGTGAATTTAAAGATGGATGGGATATTTATGATAAAGTGGAAAGTAAGTATGAGCAGTTAAAAAAGGATGGATTAGAAGAAGCTGAAATTGAGAAAATACTTTCCAACGAGATTGAATCAAGCTTTTATCTTCATATCAAAGAAGTGGAAGAATCCCGTTTTAGTATGGAAGAAATAGCCAATATTGTTGGGGAAGATATTTTAAATATAACAAAGGACATTTATGAACTGGCGAAAAAAAGACTTCCTCTGTTGGAATCCTCTTTGATATTTCCTTTAGCTATCCATTTGAATATGGCAATAGACAGGATGAAAATGAAAGGTCGAGCTATTCGATCTGGTATGAAAAATATTAGGGAATTATATCCTGAAGACTATAAAATTGCTGAAGAAATAATTTACGAAATAAAAAAGAAGTATTATTTAGAAATCAATGATGAAGAAATCGGATTCTTAGTCATGTACTTTAGAAAATTTCAGAGACAGGATACCATATCCCAAGGGAAAATAGGAGTACTGGTGGTTTCCCATGGACATGTAGCTTGTGGTATGGCCGAAGTAGCTAATATTATTATGGGTGTAAATCATGCTGTAGGGCTTGAGACAGACTTTAAAGATACTCCCCAGGAGATGGCGGGAAAAGTAGTACAGGCAGTACGTCAGATGGATCAAGGAAAAGGCTGTATTATTCTGGCAGATATGGGTTCCCTGATGACTGTAAAAGAACGAATTGAAGAGGAAACCGGAATCCTTGTAGGAATTGTCGGCAGAACCGATACCTTAATGGTAATTGAATGTATCAGAAAAGTATTGTGGACCGATGAGGACATTGATACTATCATTGAGGATTTAGATATAAAAAATACAATTACTACCTCGTCAAAAAGAAAAGAGCAACAAAAGGAAAATGCAATTGTATGTCTTTGTATTACTGGAGAAGGGGCAGCAAGAAACATCAGTACCCATCTTCAGAATCAATTAGGCACCAGCCTGAATTCTGTAGAAATTTTAACAAAAGGTTATATTGAAGATTCAAAAATTGAAAACATTATTGGATCTTTGGAAGATAAATATAATATCTTGGCTATTGTTGGAACCATTGATCCAAAGGTTGATAAGTATCCCTTCTATTCCATTCATGATATTTATGGTTCCCATGGAATTCAGTCTTTAAGAAAACTGTTACAAGCCAGGACTATGACGGATACTGTAGATTTAGGGGATGTAATTCAAAGTGAAAATATTCTGGTAAATCCAACCTTTCATTTTAAAGATGAGATTTTAGATTATTCCATTCAGAAATTAATTGACCAGGGAAATGTTAAACCAGAATTTCTGTTAAGTGTCTATAAGCGAGAGGGGTTAATGACCACTTATTTAAAAGGAGGCATTGCAATTCCTCATGGGGATACAGAACTGGTTACAAAACCAGCCATATATATTACTAAATTAGCCAAAGCAATCAGTTGGGATGGAACCAACACCGTTGATGTTATTTTTGTATTAGCCCTGAATGAAGATTCAAAAAAATATTTCGAACAATTATATAAAATTATTTCAGATGAAAGCATGATTTCTTCTATAAGAAACAGTAATTCTACAGAAGAAATTTTAAAAATTCTATGTATTCTTACGAAATCAGACAGATAGTTGGCACGTTTCTTGCTCTATATAAAGGCATGAAAGGAGTGGAAACATGAACATTAATAATTTCCCAAAAGTCACTGTCATCTTAAGAGGTTATACCTATTCACAAGTAAGAACTGTTGTTAAAAACCTGGTTGGGTCAAAACTGCAGGCTGTTGAAATCACTATGAACTCCCCGGAGGCTGTATCTACAATTGAAAAGATCAGCAGGGAGTTCGGTGATTCCATATCAGTTGGAGCTGGTACCGTAACAAAATATGAACAGGCAAAAGCAGTTATTGAAGCAGGTGCAGCATTCATTTTATCTCCAGTTATGTTTAGTAAAAAAATATTGGATTTGTGTAACGAACATGGGGTTATCTCTGTACCAGGTGCATTTTCACCAACAGAAATCAACCAATGTTTTGAAGATGGTGCATCCATCGTAAAAGTATTTCCGGCAGGAAGATTAGGTAGCAAGTATATCACTGATATTCAGGCACCTCTTGGTAAAATGCCATTAATGGTTGTAGGTGGTGTCAATACCGATAATGTGAAAGAATATTTTGATGCAGGAGCTTCTTTTGCAGGAATCGCTTCCGGTATATTCAACAAAGAAGACATTTTGAATGAAAATGAAGAAGGAATCAGAAAATCCATTCAAGAGATTGAAGCAAAACTAGATTAAAGAAATGAGATGTATATGAGCGAAATAAAATTTAATGAATCACAAATTTTAAAATTAGAAGGTAACACATCGAATGTAGAAGTTCTTTCAACCATTGCAGATTTGCTCTGTGAAAAAGGTCTTGTAAAAGATACATACAAAAAAGCAATCCTTGACAGAGAGGCAGTATTCCCTACCGGTTTATTTACTGG
>JAQSYR010000129.1 GCA_029256035.1 Anaerocolumna sp.
AATTGAGGATGAAATAAATTTGTTTGCACAAATACAATGGATATGGTAAAATAATTGCAAATAAGAACATATGTTTTAATTGCTTGGAGAGCTGGAATTGTTTGTTATTTAAAACAAACCATAGGAGGAACAAAATTTGTTACTTAATTTACATGTGAAAAACTTTGCAATAATTGATGAAGTAGATGTTTATTTTGGAGACAATCTTAATATTCTAACTGGCGAAACAGGTGCTGGAAAGTCCATAATAATTGGATCTATTAATGTAGCTCTTGGGGGTAAAGTGGCAAAGGATATTATAAGAAATGGATCAGATTATGCCTTGGTAGAATTACTGTTTCATGTCGAAGAGAAAGAAATTCTTGATGCTATTGATAAACTTGACATACCAGTAGATGAGGGACAGATCATAATCAGCAGAAAAATTATGAACGGTAAAAGTATAAGCAAGATCAATGGTGAAACAGTTACAACAGGCGTATTACGTGAAATTGCTGGGATATTAATGGATATTCATGGACAGCATGAACATCAGTCCTTATTACATAAAGTAAAACATTTGGATATTATTGATCGCTATGCCAGAGATGAAATTTTTGAAATTAAGAAACATTTAGAAATTAATTATAAAGAATATTCCTCTGTAAAAAATAAATTACAGAGCATGAATATGGATGAAGATAAAAGATTAAGGGAAATATCATTTTTAGAATATGAAGTTAATGAAATAAAAGCAGCAATGTTAAAAAAGGGAGAAGATGATTTATTAGCTATAGAATATAAGAGACTTTCCAATGCTAAAACAATAGCAGAAGGATTAAATAATGTTTACGATTTAATGAGTTATAATAGTAATGGTTCTGCAAGTGATTCTATAGGAAGAGCAGTTAAAATACTAGCTAGACTCAATGATTATGATAATGCTATTGGGTCTTTTTCAAATCAGATGGCAGATATTGAAGCTTTAGTGAATGATTTTAACAGAGAATTAGCAGATTATATCACTGATTTATCAAATCATGAGGAAGATTATAACGATGTCCAGCAAAGATTAGATTTAATCAATCATTTAAAATCAAAATACGGTTCATCCATTCAAGAAGTATTAGATTACTGTAGTGAGAATGAAAGAAAATTAGAAGAATACAGAAACTATGAAGTAACCGTAACGGCTTTAGTAAAACAACTAGAGAAATTGGAGCAGGAATTAAGTTATCAATCAGATAAATTGTCAAAAATTCGTAAGGATAAATCAATGGAATTAACGAAGAAAATGAAAGAAGCGTTAATTGATTTAAATTTTCTAGACGTTAAATTCGAAATGACATTTTCAAAGATTGATCATTATTCAGCGAATGGTTATGATGATGTAGAGTTTGTTATTTCAACTAATCCGGGAGAAGCTTTAAAACCATTATCAAAAGTAGCTTCAGGAGGAGAATTATCCAGAATTATGCTTGCTATTAAATCTGTTTTAGCGGATAAAGATGAAATTGATACTTTGATTTTTGATGAAATTGATGTCGGAGTCAGTGGCCGAACTGCCCAAAAGGTTTCAGAAAAATTATCCATGATTGCTCAAAGTCATCAGGTAATATGTATTACCCACCTTCCTCAAATTGCAGCTATGGCGGATACTCATTTTATAATTGAAAAAACAACAGATGGAATTACTACAAAAACAATGATTAATAAGCTAGATGATAAGGATTCTGTGGGAGAAATAGCAAGAATTTTAGGCGGAGCAGTCATTACAGACACTGTAATCCAGAGTGCAAAAGAAATGAAAGAATTAGCAAAATCAACTAAAAAATACTAGTTTGAAAATTAATTATATACGCATACTATCAAAAGATAGTTATTAGAAAAGATATACAATCTACTGTATATCTTTTTTTAATTCAATAGAAATTTCGTTAACTATGAATTAAAAAAAGTTCAACATATTATATAAACTATCTGTTATTGCTAATTAGTTATAGACAGAACGGAGATAGAATACTATGCGTAGAAAAACTATATACAGAAAAGTACTAATGCTTTTATTATTCATTAATTTAATAGTTATTTTAGTATTTTCCTATATGCAGATAGCAAGAAGCATTCCGGATAAGATTAGAATAATGGTGGGTGAGAATGAAGATTTTAACTTCAATTTGCCCATTGAAGCTGATTTTACCGTTGAAGATATGGATGTAATTAGTGTTAATAATAAAAATGTTCCGTCCAATCAGATAAAACTGAATTTCAACCAACCATTTACCATTAAATCATCAGAACTCGGGAATTACACAATTAATTTAAAGCTTTTTGGTTTTATTAAATTTAAACAGATTGAACTGGGTGTTATTAATACAACGGAACTTAAACCTAGTGGGAGCCCAATCGGTATTTATGTAGAAACAGATGGGGTTATGATTTTGGGTACCGGAGTAATCAGTGGAATGGATGGACTAAATTATGAACCTTCACTTAATAAACTAAAAACAGGTGATTATATAACGGCTGCAAACAATAAGCCAATCAATAATAAAAAGGAATTAATAGAAGCAATTCAAACTTGTCAGGGGAAAGATTTGCTTATTGATGTGAGAAGAGATGGACTAAAGTTACAATACAAAATAACCCCTGTTAAGACAGCAGAAAATGAATATAAGATTGGTGCCTGGATAAGGGATAATACCCAAGGTATCGGAACAATGACTTTTATAACAAAAAATGAAGAATTTGGTGCATTAGGACATGGTATAACAGATATTGATACAAGTCTCATTATGCAAATAGAACAGGGTCATCTATATTCTGCAGATATTATGACAATAATTAAAGGGAAAAAAGGAGTACCAGGTGAACTTATAGGAGTAATTAATCAAAATGAGAATAATCAAATTGGTGATATTACAAAAAATACAGGTCAAGGGATTTTTGGTAAGGTGAATGATAAGTATAAAGTGGAAAATGGATGGGATTACCTGCCAATAGGCTTAAAACAGGATGTGGAATTAGGACCAGCCACTATCTTAAGTTGTGTTGACGATGAAATAAAAGAATATGGTATTAACATAGATAAGATTGATATGAGTAATTCCAGCACGAATAAAGGGATGGTAATATCAATTACAGATGAATTTATTGAAAATATGATTTATAATATGGAAGAAGATTAAGCAAATAAAAATATCGACGGAATATACTTTATTTCTCTGAAATAATCTAATAAATTCTGGATTAATTTCAAGTATTTTGTGATTATTTTTAATTATTTTATAATTAGTAAGAATAATACCAAAAGAATTAATAAGTCATGTCGTAAAATGCGATAAGAAATAATTGATAAATTGTTAAATCATGTATATAATTCAAACATGATTAGTTTTTACGAATATATGTTATTCATGAACCAAATAAGTGAAGTTCATGAATAATAATGTATGTAAAATGAAATTTTGCAAATAAATGTGATAAAAATGCATTAAAATGGAAAAATACCATGTAAATTATTGACTAGTTGGAATTTTTGGGATATAATGATTGTTACGCACATGAAATTTGTTACCCATATTTGAAAAGTAACAAATTGAAACATTAATGTATATTTATTTGCAAAATTGCTAACTTATTATTTGATGAAGGGAGGATTAATAAGAGGTTCTATTTTTTTGGTTTAAAATAGGTTTTATAAGATTCAGTAAGATATTACATCAAAATTTGCACAAATTTTGATAGCAGTTAGGGGATGACTGCCAAAGTAATCTTGTATGAAGAAATAGGTTAAAAATTATTGGGAGGTAATAAGTCGTGGGTAAAATTAATGTGGCTATAGTTGACGATAACGAAAGGATTGTAAATCTTTTAACGGATATTTTGAAGGCGGATGCTGATATCGAGGTTGTGGGAACTTCTGATAATGGTATTGAAGCTTTAGGAATGATAAAAGAGAAATGTCCTGATGTTGTTTTGCTTGACTTGATTATGCCAAAGTTAGATGGTTTAGGTGTTATGGAGAAAGTAAGACTAGATGATTCTTTTAAAAAGACTCCAGCTTTTATTGTAATTACAGCGATAGGTCAAGAAGGAGTAACTGAGAACGCATTTGAATTGGGTGCTAATTATTATATTATGAAGCCTTTTGACAATAGTGTTGTGCTATCAAGAATTAAGCAAGTAAGAGGAGATCTACATAACAACAAGTTAGTTGAAAGTCATCGTGTTAGTGCTTATGAAAGTAAAGATACATATAAAGAAAGAAATTTAGAATCTGATGTAACAAATATTATCCATGAGATTGGTGTGCCAGCGCACATTAAAGGATATCAATATTTAAGAGATGCAATTATGATGTCTGTTAATGATAATGAAATGTTAAATTCGATTACTAAACTATTATATCCATCCATTGCAAAAAGACATAAAACAACTCCAAGTAGAGTTGAGAGAGCTATAAGACATGCGATAGAAGTTGCATGGAGCAGGGGTAAAATGGATACTATAGATGAATTATTTGGGTATACAGTAAGTAATGGGAAGGGCAAACCAACGAATTCAGAATTTGTAGCTCTAATTGCTGATAAGATTAGACTTGAATATAAACTCAGAGCATAACTATAAGAGGGCATATGGCATATTAACTTGTATAAGTTAAATGCGATATGCCTTTTTTTTATAATCACATTAGATAGGCTATGATTTTCTGAATATTTAATTTATAATATTTAAACTTAATTTTGATTACAAAAAAGAGTAAACAATTATTCTAATTTTGATTTAATTTTATATAATTAACTTATGGTACTAATGAACATGTTTTGGAAGAAGTTATACTTTATGAATATTTCTTTATGTAAGTCTTTTGACACTTTAATCCACTCTATAGTATAATATAGAAAGAACAATTGAACGGAAATAAATATCTTCCTAAATACATGAAAAGATTGAGAGCCTGGAGGTATTAATGTGAAAAAAATATTATTTGCTGCATCAGAATGTGTCCCATTTATTAAAACGGGAGGTTTAGCAGATGTTGTTGGTTCTTTGCCGAAATACATAAATCAGCAGGATTATGATGTTCGTGTAATTTTGCCTTGTTATAAGGCAATTCCTGCAAGCTTTAAGGAAAATATGGAGTATAAAACCCATTTTTATATGGAATTAGCTTGGAGAAACCAGTATGTTGGCATAATGGAACTAAAGCTACAAGGGGTCACCTTCTATTTTTTAGACAATGAATTCTATTTTTCAGGAAGTACGCCTTACAGTAATATCCATGAAGATATTGAAAAGTTTGCATTTTTTAGCAAAGCTGTTTTATCGGCTCTGCCTCTTATAGAGTTCCGTCCGGATATTATACATTGTCACGATTGGCAAACTGGATTGATTCCAGTATATTTACATGATACCTTTTCCAAAGGAGAATTTTATCAGGGAATAAAAACAATTATGACCATTCATAATCTTAAATTTCAGGGAGTCTGGGATATAAAAACAGTACAAGATATCACAGGCTTATCTGAATACTATTTTACTTCAGACAAATTAGAAGCATACGGAGATGCCAATTATCTTAAAGGTGGCATTGTTTATTCTGATCTGGTAACAACTGTTAGTGATTCTTATGCATTCGAAATTCAGACACCATTCTTTGGTGAAGGATTAGACGGTTTGATGAGCGCAAAAGCAAATTCACTTATGGGTATTGTAAATGGAATTGATTATGAGGAGTATGACCCTCAAACAGATAAATTAATTACTTACAATTATAATGCAAGAGATTTTCGTAAGGAAAAAATCAAAAATAAACGTGCCCTTCAAAAAGAACTTGGGTTAAAAAATAATGATAAATCTTTTATGGTTGGTATTGTTTCAAGATTAACAGATCAAAAAGGATTGGATTTAATTGATTGTGTTATAGAAGAACTTTGCTCTGATGATGTTCAGCTTGTTGTCCTTGGAACAGGAGAACAAAAATATGAGAATTTGTTCCGCCACTACGCATGGAAGTATAGTGATAGAGTATCAGCAAATATATTTTATTCCAATGAAAGATCCCATAAAATATATGCTGGCTGCGATGCATTTTTAATGCCATCACTTTTTGAACCTTGTGGATTAAGTCAGCTTATTAGTCTTCGTTATGGTACAGTGCCGATTGTACGTGAAACAGGTGGATTAAGAGATACAGTAGAACCATATAATGAATATGAAAGTACAGGTACCGGCTTTAGTTTTCAGAATTATAATGCTCATGACATGTTAAATACAGTGAACTATGCAAAAAATATTTTTTTAAATAAGAAACGGGAATGGAATAAATTAATTGACAGAGCAATGGCAAAAGATTTTTCATGGAAAAACTCTGCACTAAAATATGAAAATATTTATTTAAACTTAAACTGATTCTTAAGTAAATTTGGTAAGCAAATAACAGATTTATAACACATTATTCAACTTTATTTTTGTATAAAAAGTAAATGCTTTTGAAATAATAGTCTTAGATAACAGCAAAATAATTCTTTCTGCTGTTATTAGGACTATTTTTTTATAAAGGAGGACAAAATTATGAACAGTAATTTATCAGGAATGGAACTTCAGAATTTAAGGCATCTTTTATTATTTAGTGAAACAGATAAGGAAAAATATAAAACCTATGCTGAGAGTTGTACGGATCCAAATGTAAAACAATTTTTTCAAAAAGAATCTCAATCTGCGGAACAAAAAAAACAGACTTTATTACAATTCTTAAAATAGGAGGTAGCATATGCAAGAACAAGTAATGGTAACAGATGCTTTAAATTCAATTAATTCAGGATTAAAAAGCTTAGGTGACATGATTGCTCAAACAGAGAATCAGGAATTAAGACAGACTTTACAAAAAATGCGTAATGATGCAGAAACCTGTCAGTTTGAATTATATACCATAGCAAAAAGTAAAAATTATTATCAACCAGCACAAAAAGCAACACAAGAAGAAATTATGAATGTGAAAAACTTTGTTAATCAAAGTTCTCAATCCATGGGACAGGCACAAAGCGGAGGACAATCATTTGGTCAGTCAGGAAGTCAGTCACAAGGCATGAGTCAAATGAGATAATCTTTAAAATCAAGTGTGTTTTCTTATATAAAAGATGTTTCTTTATTAATTTAGCAGTATCACATTTTCAATGTTTTATGTATTTGAGGTGTGATGCTGCCTGTTAAAGATTGATAAAAAATAAACAGTTAATTTGCACAAATTAGATTATAAGATTGAACAAATTTTGTAGTTTCTACTAGACTTAGCATAAATATGAATTTCTTCTTGATATTTAGATTTAAAAAAGGTAAAATGAAGGGGATTTGAGAGTATAAAAAAAGATTTTACATATATGCTAATAACTGTCTAGTCAAAATTGCATTAATTTCAAGTGATTAGCAGTATATTATATATTTAACTTATAGGAGGAATTATCATGGCAGTAAAAGTAGCAATTAATGGGTTTGGACGTATTGGACGTCTTGCATTTAACTAATCCTGAGATGCTTGCACATTTATTAAAATATGATTCAGCTCAGGGCAGATATGCAAAAAAAGATACTGTTTTTGCAAAAGAATCATCTATCGTTGTAGATGGCAAAGAAATTAAGATTTATGCAGAAGCAGATGCTAAGAACCTTCCATGGGGAGAAATCGGTGTAGACGTTGTACTTGAATGTACTGGTTTCTATGTATCAAAAGCAAAATCACAGGCACATATTGATGCAGGTGCAAAAAAAGTTGTTATTTCCGCACCAGCTGGTGATGATTTACCTACAGTTGTATTCGGCGTAAATGAAAAAGTATTAAAAGCTGAAGATACTATTATATCTGCAGCATCTTGTACAACTAACTGTTTAGCGCCTATGGCATATAATTTAAATAAATTAGCTTCTATTCAAAAAGGTTTCATGACTACCATCCATGCATACACTGGTGACCAAATGGTATTAGACGGACCTCAAAGAAAAGGTGATTTAAGAAGAGCTCGTGCTGCTGCAATCAACATCGTTCCTAACTCTACAGGAGCTGCAAAAGCGATTGGCCTTGTTATTCCTGAATTATCCGGCAAATTAGACGGAGCTGCTCAAAGAGTTCCAGTTCCAACTGGTTCAACAACAGAATTAGTAGCAGTAGTAAATGGAACAGTTTCTAAGAATGATGTTAATGCAGTAATGAAAGCAGCTGCAAATCCTTCTTTCGGATACACAGAAGAAGAATTAGTATCTTCTGATATTATCGGTATTACAGAAGGCTCTTTATTCGATGCTACACAGACTAAGGTTACAGACTTAGGAAATGGACAGACTTTAGTTAAAATTGTTGCTTGGTATGATAATGAAAATTCTTACACAAGCCAGATGGTTAGAACAATTAAATATTTTGCTGAATTAGCATAATAGATCCAATTATGGGTCCGGTCTTTGTAGATGAGTTGAGGAACGCTTACCTTTTATTATGGATGTCCATAATTTAAGATAAAACTTAATACCATATGGTATAAGTAGCCCTTTATATAGGGGATAGGAAAGGAGTCTTTCATGTTAAATAAAAAATCAGTAGATGATATTAACGTTAAAGGAAAAAGAGTATTAGTAAGATGTGATTTTAATGTTCCATTACAAGAAGGAAAAATTACAGACGAAAACCGTCTTGTGGCGGCTTTGCCTACAATTAAAAAATTAATAAATGATGGTGGAAAAGTGATTCTTTGCTCTCACCTTGGTAAACCAAAGGGAGAACCAAAACCAGAATTATCTTTAGCACCAGTAGCGGTACGTATGGCAGAATTATTAGGACAACCAGTTGTTTTTGCTGCAGATGCAAATGTAGTAGGTGAAAATGCAAAGGCAGCAGTAGCTGCAATGAAAGATGGAGATGTTGTTCTTCTTGAGAATACTCGTTACAGAGCAGAGGAAACAAAAAACGGAGATGCATTTAGTGAAGAATTAGCATCACTTTGTGATGTATTTGTAAATGATGCATTTGGAACTGCTCACAGAGCACATTGCTCCAATGTAGGTGTAACAAAATATGTTGACACTGCAGTAGTTGGATACTTAATGCAAAAAGAAATTGATTTCTTGGGCAATGCTGTTGATAAGCCACAAAGACCTTTTGTAGCAATTTTAGGTGGATCTAAGGTATCTAGTAAAATTTCTGTTATTAATAATTTATTAGATAAAGTGGATACGCTTATTATTGGCGGAGGTATGGCATATACATTTATGAAGGCTTTAGGTGAAGAAGTCGGAGGCTCTTTATTAGAAGCAGATTATTTAGACTATGCAAAAGAAATGATGGAAAAAGCAGAGAAAAAAGGAGTTAAACTATTAATTCCTATTGATACTGTAGTAGCAAAAGAATTTTCCAATGATTCAGAATTCAAAACAGTAGGACGTGGACAAATAGAAGCTGGTTGGCAAGGACTTGATATTGGAGAAAAAACCTGCCAATTATATGCTGAAGCAATTAAAGGTGCTAAAACTGTTGTTTGGAATGGACCTATGGGTGTATTTGAAATGCCTAACTTTGCAACAGGTACAATCGCTGTAGCAAAAGCTATGGCTGAAATTGATGCTACAACAATTATTGGTGGTGGTGATTCAGCAGCTGCCGTAAATATTCTTGGCTTTGGTGATAAAATGACACATATCTCAACTGGTGGCGGAGCTTCCCTCGAATTTTTGGAAGGTAAAGAACTGCCTGGAGTTGCAGCTGCTAACGATAAATAAAAGGTAGCACAAAGGCTGTTGTAAAAAAATGAGTTTAATTCTGAGCATAGTTCAGAAAGTTTAAGCAAAGATTTTACAGCGGCCTTTTTAGAATGTGAAAGGGAAAAAGAAACGAAAGGATGCCATAGGATACTCTTTCACAATAAAATATGGCAAAACACATGTAAGTTTGTGGAATAAATGGGTGAAATTATGAGAAGAAAAATTATTGCTGGTAACTGGAAGATGAATAAAACTCCAAGTGAGACGGTAACTTTAATTAATGAATTAAAACCACTTGTAGAAAGTGATGATGTAGATGTTGTTTTTTGTGTACCGGCAATTTCATTAACAACAGCAATGGATGCTGCAAAAGGCTCTAATATTGAAATTGGTGCTGAAAATATGTTTTATGAAGAAAGTGGTGCATATACAGGAGAAATCGCTCCTAATATGTTAACTGATATTGGAGTAAAGTATGTTATTATCGGTCATTCTGAAAGACGTGAATATTTTGCAGAAACAGATGTGACTGTAAATAAAAAAGTCCTTAAAGCATTTGAACATGGAATTACTCCAATTGTTTGTTGTGGAGAAACACTGACCCAAAGAGAACAGGGCGTTACCATTGACTTTATTCGCCAGCAGATTAAAATTGCATTCTTAAATGTAACTCCGGATCAGGCAAAAAAAGCAGTTATTGCTTATGAACCAATTTGGGCAATTGGAACAGGTAAAGTCGCTACTTCAGAACAGGCCCAGGAAGTTTGTAAGGCAATTCGTCAATGTATTGCAGAAATTTATGATGATGCAACTGCTGCAGAGATTCGTATTCAATACGGCGGTAGTGTAACAGCAGCAAGTGCTGCCGAATTATTTGCCATGCCAGACATCGATGGTGGATTAGTTGGTGGTGC
>JAQSYR010000130.1 GCA_029256035.1 Anaerocolumna sp.
GTTGAATTAGAGGGAAAGTTTTATAAAGGTTATATTACCGAGGGAGATAGAGTGTCGGTAGGGGATTTGCTAGTTGAATTTGATATAGATGAAATAAAAAATGCTGGCTATGATATCACTACACCGGTAGTTGTTACCAATACAGATGCGTATGCTGCCATTGAAGGAGTAGGCAGGGCTGAAATTTCTGCTGGTGAAGTATTGTTAGTAATAAAATAAAAAAAAGGTGTCAGGCACCGTGAACAAAGTATGAACATGAGTGTTCACATTTTGTTCACGGTGCCTGACACCTTTTTTTTCTATGTCAAATTATTCTGCCAATGAAAGGAACACAATTATAAGTTGGCATATATTTTAATTACCAGGCTTAATGACATTGGTGTCAGGCACCTATTGAAGTATTACCAACAATATGGTAAATTATTATAAGTACTTTAATTAATGAGTTCTTATATAGGAGAAGAATTGTTATCATGTTGATACGTAAGAGAAAAAATATAGTAGTCTACTGTTTCACAGTTATTAGTGTTGTAATAATTGCTATTTTTGCATTCCTGATTCCAGGTGAAAATTTAAAGCTGGGAGAAGGCAAGATTTATGATCTTAATAGTGGATGGAAAGTAGAATATGCCAAGGAAATAATAGAGAATGTCAATCTGCCTGTAAAAATTAAGGTAAACTCTAATGAAATCTATTCAGCTCAATATCAATTCCAGGAAAATCTCCCGGAAGCAATGACTCTGCGTATTCGTTCTTCCATGCAGACTATCAAATTATACCTTGATGAGAAAGTAATCTTTGAAAGTGAAAAGCCAGCAGATGGGCCTTTTCATAGTCCATTGGCAAGTGTGTGGTATTTTGTACCACTTCCTTTGGAGGTTCAAGGAAAGACACTAACTATGGAGATTTCTACTCCCATAAAGGGTTTTTCAGGCACAATTAATGCCGTACATTATGGCAGCAGTGAAACGTTGCATTTAGACTTATTTGTAAAACATAGAGTTGGACTTGTAAGTTCATTAATTGTAATGTTTTTAGGGCTGCTTACTATTATTTTGTCCTTTTTCTTATGCAATATGGAGGATAGACGATTGCTTTACCTTGGACTGTTTGCAGTTTCTACTGGTATCTGGATGTTTTCAGAAGCAAAACTACTGCAATTTATTACTGGTAACCGATTTCTGATAGGAGGCATTAGCTACATGATGGTTGCCCTTATGCCAATTCCGCTTTATTTATACATTCGAGATGCAGTATTAAGGAAACATAAAAATTTTCTGACTGGAATTGCAATATTATTTTTCTTGGAGTTTTTAGCCAATGTTGCTCTTCAGGTTACAGGTATCCTTGCATTTATACAATCACTTGTTGTGACTAATGGAGTTATCTTAATTACAGCAGCTATTGTAGTTTACTTTTTATTTCAGGAAGCCTACCGTGATAATAATATACAGGCAAAACATTTTCTGCGGGAACTTATTATATTTCAGATTCTCATGGTATTTGAAATCATACAGTTTTATATTCAGAATTATATTGCCATATCAGCATATACACGAATCGGTATCCTTGTATTCTATTGCTTTTTAATTGTAGATACCATCCACTATATTAATGATCTGATTGTAAAAGAAAATGAAGCCAGTTTCTTTCGAAAACTGGCGCTCAAAGATATGCTAACCGGCAGTGATAACAGAACCAGTTTTAACAGGGATTTAGAAAAACTGCTGTATGGAAAAGAGAAGAACCCCTTTCGCCTCATGTTACTTGATATTAATAATCTGAAAATGATTAATGACCTGTATGGACATCCAGAGGGAGATCAGGCAATTATTACCTGCTATCAAAAATTATCAGAAGCATTCCATAACTTAGGCAAAAGCTATCGCCTGGGAGGGGATGAGTTCGCCTGTATCATGGAGAATACAGAGGAAGCAGAGTATGAAAAGGCATATGCAGTATTTCGGGAGCAACTCCAGATGGCCAGCCAGTCTTTGCCTTACTGTCTTGATGTAGCTGCTGCCAGTGGAGTTTACACTCATAACAGTGATTTTAATGAATTTTACTATCACATTGACCAATTGATGTATAAAGATAAAGAAAACAAAAAAGGTACCATAATTGACAATATATTAGCAGCAGAATAAACACCTTATTCTATTATTTCCATTACATCTTGGCGCATACTAAAAGGGGCCTCTTTTTCAGGCAGCCCCAGTCGAAGCAGCATTTGAATGGAACTTCCATTATAAGCATAATCAGTATGAATGGAAGTGTAAGGGATATTCATTTCTGGATATTCTTCCAGTGGCTGACTCATCGGCTGCATTACAATTCCTAGTTTATGGGCAGTTAATACTAAATTACTATAAAGCATCCCACTCTCTACCTGACTAATTATACTATTATCTTTAGTAAATATCATTGCATAGGCAGACGTATTGTCTATGGAGATTTGAGAAGATTTAATAAAATTATTCGTTGCTGCTTCACCGGAATTCATAGATGGAAACAGAGTGACCAGGCCTTGAATTATGTGACCCATAAGTCCTGTAGTCCCCTGCCCTTCCACGGAGAAACCATAACGGTATTGATTTTTCTTAAATTCGTTAGAACGAAATATAATTTCTGTCTCCTTCATTACTCTATCTGTATTGGCCTCAATTATAACGCTGTTCATAATATATGTTTTAAGTTTCTCTATATTAGTTGGATCCTGATATATTTTAACTACTGTGTCTGTATTTGTGTTTACTGCCTCCAATTCATTTACCTGATCCATAGTCAATTGCTGGTTTTTGTAGGGGGAACGGTTCGTATCAGTCATAAACAGGTAGTCATAAAGAGGGGTTTCTAGTGGAGAGGTTTTACTAAGTGTAATTTTCGCTACGGGCGTGGACTGCATACTTTTTATAAGGTCCATTTCATCAAAAACACCCTGGGGAAATAATTCCACTTCTGCCGGATATCCTAAATAATCTCCGGCAATTTTAACATATTCTAAAAATGCACCTTGGGTTACCATCATCTGCCTGGAAAAGGGATCTACTTCTCCAGTCATACGTTTACTGTCGCTGTACAGATAGAAAACCATAGGGTTTTCCTTATCCAGCTTTATAATCCACGGCTGCATATTATGCCCATTTCCCGCTAGCAGACCATGAGCCGCCAACTGAATTCTTGGGTCATCAAATTGTGAAAAATACTCTTTACTCCAGGGATCTAAATATTTCTGTTGCTCAAAGACTCCACTTAAAAGTAAAAGACTTGCAAATACAAGTGTAATTAATAATCCTAAACTTAATAAAATAATTAACATAGTTTTTTTCACCACTTTCTTCATTAATGAATACCTCCCTTTTTAGTTTGCAGTGATTGGATAATTAACTCAATAGCACTGGATATGAAATCCTCCTGATTTAATCCATGATAACTTTCAAGATAAATTTTCTTTTTCCTTGAGGTATTAAAAACCCCAAGCATACAGGACCATAAAATTAAAGCTGTCTTATTTACCAAAATGCTGCTAGCTATTGTGCCTTCTGCGATTCCCTTATTAAGGGAACGTTCCAGATACATTAATATCTCTTCACCCAAAGCATAACACTCATCTCTGGATTGGTCCGGAATTGTGTTTTGAAAATCATACACACTATTTTCATACTCCATAATGGCCCAAAAGTAATCAGAATAATCAATGCTAAAATCGTAAAAAGTTAATGCTATCTTCCTGATTTCGTCAATGGCGTTATCTTTTGCTTCCATTTTGGACTTCAATAAAGACAGCAACAATTTGTATCCTCGTATCATTATCTCAAAGTAAATCTGTTCTTTGCTGCTAAAGTATGCATAAATGGTACGCTTACTAAATTCCGCCTTTTTTGCCACGTCATCCATAGTTGTGCTCTCATATCCCTTTTCAAAGAAGATACTTTCTGCTGCTTCTATAATATCATTCCTTCGAATATTGATTTCTTTTTCTTTACGTTCTTTACTTCCCATGATATCTACCTCCAAATCACAATACTTCACTACAGTGAATAAAATTACACTAACAGTTTACCGTGATATACTTCGTTTGTCAACCTAAAACGGTGTCAGGCACCATGAACAAAATATGAACATAATCTGTTCATATTTTGTTCATGGTGCCTGACACCGTTTTAGGTTGATTTTAATGAATTTTATAATAAGGTAGACAAATTGATGTATAAAGATAAAGAAAATAAAAAAGGTGCCTAAAGTTAAAGCGATACAATTAGTAATAATAAAACCTATTTTATTTGTCCGAGATATATACATTTCAGTAAATTTGTGGTAGAATGCATTTATTCGATGAAATTTTTAACTAAGGATGTGACCATGTGGATTCAACCAATATGTGCATTATAGGTGAACAGAATATGTGTAATATAAATATACAAAATATCTGTAATATGGAAGAACAAATGAATTCAAAGATGA
>JAQSYR010000131.1 GCA_029256035.1 Anaerocolumna sp.
AGCACACCCACTTAAAAAAGATAAAGATAATACTGTTACTAATAATAAACTAAATAATTTTTTCATAATAATCCTCCACTAATTTATATTTTTTAAACTATGTTATTACCAATATAACTACAACATCGTCTTTTATTAAATGAGTACATAATTCCTTCTCCTTTCCTATTTCATACTATTCAGATATGATTTAGTATGTTTGGAATTATAATATCTTAAATACTATTTGTCAATAGTTATTTTCATATTAAACCTATAGGAATTAAATATTTAAATATTGACTAATCTGCTGTCATAGGATATCATCATACATAACATACTACATGAAAAGAAATTAGATAGAAAGAAGGCTGTATCATATGCAATATCATATTAATACCAAATGTCTCTACGGTAATAATGAGAAAGTAATTGAAGAAAGTACCGGAGCAATTAGTTTTCCAATTTTTCAAACAGCAACCTTTGCACACCCAGGAGTTGGACAAAGCACAGGTTACGATTATTCCAGATTACAGAATCCAACGAGAGAACAGCTTGAAAAAGTAGTTGCTTCCTTAGAATCTGGCTACGATGCCATTGGGTTTAGTTCAGGAATGGCTGCTACTAGTGCCCTTATGGAATTATTTGAACCAGGAAGTCATATGATCGTATCGGAAGACCTCTATGGCGGAACGATTCGTATCTTTAATCATATTAATAGTAAAAACGGAATTGAATTTAGTTTCGTGGATACAACTGATATTTCTAAAATAGAGGATGCCTTAAGACCAAACACAAAAGCAATATATATTGAAACTCCAACCAATCCTATGATGCATGTAACTGATTTAAAAGCTGTTAGTAATATTACAAAAGAATTAGGATTATTGTTAATTGTTGATAATACTTTCCTGTCACCCTACTTTCAAAATCCGATTAAACTTGGTGCAGATATTGTACTTCACAGTGGTACAAAATTCTTAGGGGGACACAATGATACTATTGCTGGATTTTTGGTTGTAGCCAATAACGAATTATCTGAAAAAATCCGCTTTATCTTAAAAACCACTGGAGCTGGACTGGCTCCATTTGATAGTTGGCTAATCTTGCGTGGTATTAAAACATTATCCATTCGTATGGAAAGGCAGCAGGAAAATGCCATTGGAATTGCTGAATGGTTAAATTTACATCCTAAGGTAGTCTCTCTCTATTATGTTGGTATGCCAACCCATCCAGGTTTTGAATTAAATAAAAAACAGGCTTCTGGATTTGGAAGTATGATTTCCTTCCATGTAAATACCAAAGAAACTGCTGTTAAACTTTTAGAGAAAGTGAAAACTATTCAGTATGCAGAAAGTCTTGGAGGAGTAGAAAGTTTAATTACCTACCCTATGTTACAAACTCATGCCGATGTACCTGAAGAAGAAAGAGAGGCAAAAGGTATCAACGACTGTTTCCTACGTTTATCCGTTGGCATTGAACATATTCAGGACCTTATAAATGATTTGGAGCAGGCGTTGGCTTAAAACTTGTGAATAACATGTGCTTAAAACTGTGAAAAACATGTGCTAAACTGTGAATAACATATGCTTGACTTTTCATATAAAACAAGATAGAATTAACTGGTAAAACTTGAAAGGTAAGAAATATAATGACTACAACACTTAGATGGATTAAATTTGAATCTATAATGATCGCATTATTTTTTGTACAAGGGATAAGTGCGCCCAAATTTAATAGATTCATACACGACCATTTAAGAAGTTTGGAGATTTCATATTAATTAATAGATAGCAATCTATATAATAATATCCCAAGGCTTAATGGCTTTGGGATTTTTTGCGTTTATTTTTAAAATATAAATATATAATTTGAAAGGATGGGGAAACCCCATATCACAAATGTGATAGGAATCAATTTTATGATAGAACTTAGCATTAATAATCTTATAAAATTTTATGGAGCAAATAAAATCTTTGAAAATATAACATTTGAAGTAAAAACCGGAGAAAGAATTGGCCTAATCGGTCAAAATGGTTGTGGTAAAACTACCATAATGAAAATTCTTATGGGTCAGGAAGATTACCAGAGTGGAGAAATAACTTACCGAAAAGATGTTAGAATTGGTTATTTAAATCAAATTCCAGCCTATGATGAAAACGTGAAAACCATTGAAGTACTGCGTTCTGCATTTGAAGAGGTATTTCAGATAAAAAACCAAATGAAAGATTTAGAACAGCAATTGGAATATTTAAAAGATACTGCATTAGAAAAGGCAGTTATTCAATATGGAAAATTAACAGATGATTATGAACAAAAGGGTGGATACGAAATAGAAATAAAGGTTAATAAAATTACAGAAGGACTTAAAATTACAGACTCTATGAAAGAAATGAACTTTAACCAATTAAGCGGCGGAGAAAAAACAAGAGTTATCTTGGCTAAAATTTTATTAGAAGATCCTGATATCCTGCTGCTTGATGAACCTACCAATCATCTGGATTTTATATCAATTAACTGGTTAGAAGGATTTCTTAGAGAATTTAAAGGATCCGCTCTTATCATATCTCATGACCGCTATTTTCTTGATCAGGTTGTAAGTAGAATAATTGAATTAGAATACTCAAAAACAAGTGAATATCTAGGTAATTATAGTTATTATGTAATTGAAAAAGAGCGAAGGTTTTTAATCGATTTAAAAAACTACCAAAATCAACAGAAAAAAATTGATCAGATGGAAAAACAAATTGAGCGTTACCGCATATGGGGAGAAATGCGGGATAGTGAAAAAATGTTTAAAAAAGCTAAGGAACTTGAAAAACGACTTGAGAAAATTGAGGTCATTGATAAACCTATAATTGAGAAAAGAAAAGCCCGTTTCTTAAACAATAACATGAATCGCACGGGAAAAATAGTATTTGAGCTTGAGAAAGTAACTAAATCCTTTACAGACAAGACTTTGTTACAGAATATTAACTTCACTGTTTTTTATCAGGATAGTGCCTGTATCATTGGTAAAAATGGTAGTGGGAAATCAACCTTACTAAAACTAATTATTGGAGAATTAGAACCTGACGAAGGAATTATAAAAATTGGCTCCCAAGTAAAAATTGGATATCTTCCTCAACATGTTGTCTTCGAAAATGAAGAACAAACTTTACTTGAATATTTCTCTGGTCTTCATAATATCACATATGAAGCTGCCAGATCTCAACTTGCAAAGGTCCTATTTTTTAGTAATGACGTGAATAAAAAAATAAAATTCCTGTCTGGTGGAGAAAAAAGTCGTCTTCGCCTATGCTCCTTAACTTTTGAAGGAGTAAATGTGATGATACTTGACGAACCTACGAATCATCTGGATATAGATTCCAGAGAGGTTCTAGAAGAAACTTTAATAAGATTTGATGGAACTTTATTGTTTGTATCCCATGACCGATATTTTATTAATAAAATAGCAGACAAAATCTTG
The DNA here is from genome assembly GCA_029256035.1 of Anaerocolumna sp. Lineage (GTDB taxonomy): Bacteria > Bacillota > Clostridia > Lachnospirales > Lachnospiraceae > Anaerocolumna. The sequence continues at coordinate 3,449 of JAQSYR010000131.1, forward strand.
GCAATTGAAGATAACTGTATCCAAATATTCTCTGGAAATTTTGCAGATTATGTAGAAGAACACGAGAAAATATTAACTCTTATGGAGACAGTGGAGATATCAAACTCCAAAGTTTCTGGTGTCAAAAAATCTTCAAATAAAAACTTAGTAAAAACTATAGCAGAGAAAGCATCTCCATTACCTGTTCGCCCAAAAACTACTTCCTTAAAAAAGCTGGAAGAGATGGAACAAAAAATAAGTGATTTGGAAGAACGTCTAAAAAATATACAAAACCTAATGAATGAATATAATTCCGATATGATAAAGTTAAATGAATTATTTCACGAAAAAACATTATTAGAAAAAGAGCTTCATATAGCGTATGAAAAGTGGGAAGAGATGCAGTTAATCTAACTTTGTAAATAATTGTGATATTACTCTGGGGCAATACTAGATACTGGTTTTAGAATAAGCATTTATCTAGTTTTAGTCCCAGAGCATAAAATTAAGTGGTTACCAATATGAATATTGTCCCAATTTTTCGCTAACCACCTTTAAATATAAAGATAGTTTAATATACATTGATTCGGTTTAGTCCACCAAATTCATTCTGACAATGCTCTAAGCATAAAACACCTTCATTTATGGCATTTCTTACATTTTTTCTTATATTATCTGCTGGAATTTGTTCTCTGCTAGTCTCTAGAGTACCTAAAAGTAATAAAGCTTTATAAAAAGCATCAAGAGCATTTTCCAGATATTCATATCTTTCCTCCCATTGACGATATAATTCTTCTTCATAATGAGGTTCTAGATAATTTAAGTGATCCAGTTTTACTTCCAGTACTTTAATTACAGATTTTAATAACCATCTATTATTAATGTCTAAAATTGATATAGCTTCTAATAATTTCATAAATATAATCTCCTCTCTGTCACATAATCACTTCCTATATTTATTATGAAGATTGCTATTTTATGAATAAATTTTTTATAAAAATAAAATAAAAATTATTAATTTCCATATGCTGTCTGCTTGTACAGTATCGCCTGCAACTCCTGCAACACCTAAAACAATGATTTGATGTTTATCCTGTTTATCTACCTCTGCTATAGATACATTAAATTTATTACTTACTTTTGCACAAAGGCTTTTAACTTCCATTCGTTTTTCTTTTAAAGAATGTACCCATGGAGCATAAATGCTTATTTTAATAATTGCTATTATCATATATTCCCTCTGAATTAAAGATTCATAATATTTATTATCCCTAAAATTCAAATGATTATTATAATATATTTACTATACCTAAAATTCAAATGATTATTACAATATATTTACTATCTCTAAAATTCAAATGATTATTACAATATTATGAGCGAATAAAATTAGTGAATATTTTATTTTCCCGCTCCTCCTCAATAATAGTCCCTTTTCCATGTTCAGCTAGTTTCATAAGCCAAGCCATGTTCTTACCTAAAACACCCATAATCTGTTTACCTTCTTCATCCTCAAATACATCACCAGGTTTTGTTCCATGAATCACGTTCCAATAGTTTGAACCTGGCATAAGCATTTCGGAATAATTAATATAATTATTAAGCTGTTCAAATGTTGGAACACCCCCTGAACGTCTGACTGCCACTACAGAAGCACCTACCTTATGCCTTAACATACCGCTACCTGCTACATAAAAGGCTCTGTCAAGAAAAGATTTCATGGTACCTGGTATTGCCGAATAATGAAC
>JAQSYR010000132.1 GCA_029256035.1 Anaerocolumna sp.
GACCAGGAAATCAGAGTCTTTGTAAATAGTTTAAATGATAGTTCCATAAGTATAGGTCTTCGGGTATGGGTAGCAAGTGAAGATTATTTAACACTGAAATGGCAGCTTTTAGAACTGATAAAGAATGAATTTGATGTCCATGGAATTCGAATACCATTTAATCAGTTAGATGTTACTATACGAAACCCTATGTAAAATGATTAGAAATTTACTATCAATCAGCAAAATGTGACTGCTGAATACTTTAAATACTACTTTTTATACATTTAATATGTATTATTAAAAAAAATTATAAAAAAAATGAAAAAAAGACTTTTCTTTTTCATGAAAAAGTGGTATTTTATTTCTAGACGTAAATCGTTAGAGCAAAGGTGTTCTCAAAGTCTTTTTTGAGAACACTTTTTTTTACTTTTTGGGAAATTTTGCCCTTGAAGTAGACACACTTGGTAAGGAGTAACATGCCTTGTTATTAAACTTAGATACTAAATGGAAGGAGAATATATTATGGTAGAAAAATTAACAGAAATTTTTGGCAAAGATGTATTTAATGATGCCACAATGGTTGAACGTTTACCTAAGAAAATTTATGTAGCTTTAAAGAAAACAATTGAAAATGGTGAAAGTTTAGATCCAGCAATAGCTGAAGTGGTTGCTAACGCAATGAAAGACTGGGCAATTGAGAGAGGTGCTACACATTATACTCACTGGTTCCAGCCTATGACTGGAATAACAGCGGAAAAACATGATTCCTTTATTGCTCCAACAGTTGATGGCAAGATTATCATGGAATTTTCAGGTAAAGAATTAATCAAAGGTGAGCCGGATGCATCATCATTTCCTTCCGGTGGTTTAAGAGCAACATTTGAAGCAAGAGGTTATACAGCTTGGGATATTACTTCTCCTGCATTTTTAAGAGAAGATGCTTCAGGTGTTACTTTATGTATTCCTACTGCATTCTGTTCTTACACTGGCGAAGCTCTTGATAAGAAAACTCCACTTCTTCGCTCTATGGAAGCAATCAGCAAAGAAGCAACTCGTATACTGAAATTATTTGGACATAATGATGTTACTTCAGTTTCTTGCTCTGTAGGACCTGAGCAGGAATATTTCTTAATTGATAGAAATAAATACTTACAAAGAGAAGATTTAATCTTTACTGGACGTACTTTATTTGGTGCAATGCCTCCAAAAGGTCAGGAATTAGAAGATCATTACTTTGGAAGTTTAAAGGAAAGAATTGCAGCATTCATGAAAGAATTAAACGAAGAATGCTGGAAACTTGGTATTTTAGCAAAAACTCAACACAATGAAGTTGCTCCTGCGCAGCATGAAATTGCTCCTATTTTTACAACTGCTAATATAGCAACAGACCACAACCAGTTATTAATGGAGATTATGAAAAAAGTTGCCAGCCGTCATGGTTTAGCTTGTTTATTACACGAAAAACCTTTTGCTGGTGTTAATGGTTCAGGTAAACACAACAACTGGTCTATGGTAACCAATACTGGCAAAAACCTTCTTGATCCAGGTAAGACTCCCCATGAGAATGTACAGTTCTTATTATTCTTAGCAGCAGTATTAAAAGCAGTTGACGATAATGCAGATTTACTTCGTTTGTCAGCTTCAAATCCTGGAAATGATCACAGATTAGGTGCAAATGAAGCTCCACCAGCAATTATTTCTGTATTCTTAGGTGAACAGTTAGCAGATGTATTAACTCAGTTAATTGAAACCGGAGAAGCTAAATCAAGTAAACAAGGTGGAAAAATGAATGTTGGTGCACATGCTATTCCTGAATTTGGAAAAGATGCAACAGACAGAAACCGTACTTCACCATTTGCATTTACTGGTAACAAATTCGAGTTCAGAATGCTTGGCTCCTCTATGTCTATTGCAGGTGCTAACACTGTTTTAAATGCTATTGTAGCAGATGTTTTAGGTCAGATTGCAGATGAATTAGAAAAAGCAGATAATTTTGAACTTGCAGTTCATGACTTAATTAAGAAAACTGTAACTGAACATCAGAAAATCGTATTTAATGGAAATGGATACTCTGATGAATGGGTAGTTGAAGCTGAAAAGAGAGGCTTACCAAACATTAAATCTATGGTTGAAGCTGTACCTGCCTTAGTTTCAGACAAAGCTATTAATTTATTTGTAAAACACAATGTTTTCACGGAAGTTGAATTACATTCCCGTGCGGAAATTGAATATGAAGCGTATTCAAAAACTATTAATATTGAAGCAAAAACTATGATTCAAATGGCAAGTAAAAAATTTATTCCTGCTGTTATCAGATATGCAACAAGCCTTGCAGCATCCATTAATTCAGTAAAAGCAGCTTGTGCCGATGCTGATGTAAGTGTTCAGGAAGATTTATTAAAGGAAACTTCTGCTTTATTAGCTCAGTCTCAAACAGCATTAAAGAAACTTTCTGCATATGTTGATGAAGCTGCTGATAAAGAAGGTTCTGAACAGGCTCTATTCTTTAGAACTGTTGTATTCCCTGCTATGGCAGAATTAAGAACTCCTATTGATGAGTTAGAATTATTAGTTGAAAAAGAAGTATGGCCTGTTCCTACTTACGGCGATTTATTATTTGAAGTTTAATTTTCAAATTATAATAGTATTCAATGCTTAAATTAGTTATTACTAAGTCTAATCATATGTTTTTAATAAAAAAGGCTGTTGCGTAAGCAACGGCCTTTTTATGAACTTAGACAAATTTCCTATAGAATCAAAGAATAATAATAGAAGACTTTTATCAAAGAATAATAATAGAAGACTTTTATCCTTATGTGATGTTATTTATTATCTTATATAAAATAAAGAATGATACTAGACTTTTTGGAAAATATAATAGATAATATAGTGTATGGATTCAGATGCGAGCCCTAACATTAACATTTGCATATGGAAGGAAAATTAGATGAGAAATATTAAACTAGTAATAGAATATGATGGTTCACGCTATGATGGATGGCAAAAGCAGGTGGGACATCTTGGGGATATATCCATTCAAGATAAAATAGAAGCAGTATTAAACAAAATGGAAAATGAAACAGTTAATTTAATTGGAGCAGCGAGGACAGAAGCAGGTGTTCATGCATATAGCCAGATAGCTAATTATCAAACCAACTCCAAAATGAAATTATATGAAATCAAGCACTATCTGAATAGATATCTTCCACGGGACATAGCAATTATTGAAGTAGCAGAGGTTCCCGAAAGATTTCATAGCACTTTTAATGCAAAAGCATTTCGATATCAATATAAAATAACAATGGGTGAAGTACAATCCGTATTTGATCGTAAATATAATTACTATAGTTTTCATAAATTAGATATTCTAAAAATGAGACAAGCTGCATCATTTTTCATTGGAACACATGACCTTGCTGCCTTTTCCGATAATAAGCGAATGAAGAAATCAACAGTACGCGAAATTAAATCCATTGACATTTATTCAGACATTAACGAAATATCCATTACAATAGAAGCAGATGATTTTTGGCCTAATATGGCAAGAATTATAATCGGAACGTTAATCGATGTTGGAGAAGGAAAGATAGCACCAGATGCTACAAAAAACATTATTGAAAGTAAGCAAAGAGAGAATGCTGGACCAACTGCTGAGGCACGGGGATTATTTTTACTGGAAGTTTTGTATTAATATTCTAAAATAGGTAATATTCATTATAAATTCAGCTATAATATTTGTTGACTTTCCATTGTTCACAACCTATAATAGTAATAGGATAATATAACCAAATAAATAATTATAAATTAGAATAAAAGATTTACTAGGTTATTTCATGTGTTTATATATATAACGGATTTGTACATATGACAAATGTGGGAGGTAATTCGTGAGTAGTTTAAGAATTACTACAGATCAGGCTGTAGTTGGCATGATAGTAGCAAACAATATCTATTCAAGAGATAGTCAGCTGCTAGTTGGTAAAGATACAATTCTTTCGGAACGTAATATTATACGTCTGAAATTATATGGAATTAGGGAAATAGATATAGTAAACCAACAACACAGCCATAGGAATCTTTTTGATGAAATAGAATACATTCCGGAACAGTTAAGCATAGAGCCTGCATATTATTCTAAAGTGCGAGATACCGAAGAATTTAAGCAATTTAAGGAATCCATAGAAGGCTCAGCTGATTATTTGAAAGATTATTTTAATAAAATAGTAACTGGTGAGGAACGTATCAACTCAAATGAACTTATTGTAGAAATTGAATCCATTATTTCTGAAAGTCGAAATGGGATTCATTTACTTGATATGCTTAATTGCATGAAAGTATATGATGATTCTACTTATATACATTCAATAAATGTAGCATTGATTTGCTATGCCATTGGCAGGTGGATTAATCTGCCGAAAGAAGATGTGCAAATCTTAGCATTAGC
>JAQSYR010000133.1 GCA_029256035.1 Anaerocolumna sp.
GTATGGCGGCAATGATCGGACCAATAAGTATCCAGAACACGAATTTCTGTCATGGAAGGATCTCTTTGTTCTTCATTTTTAAAATATTTTGAAATATGAAGAAAATCCTTAAAAGTCATTGCTAGATTTAAGGAATCATATAGAGATTTTAGCTCTTCTTCTCCATAGGTAATAAAGCCTTCAAAAATCATTACCTCTTCTGGCTCTTCAAATTTCGTTTCTAAGGTATCTGGCTTTTGTTCCTCTGCAATTCTTGAATCTACGGGATTCATACAATATGCCTTTACCTTTTCAAATTCCTCGTCTGATATATCACCCTCTAACACATAGGTAACAGCCGTATGAATTACTGGCTCTTCATTTTCATTTAACAGTTTTACACATTGCTCAGCGGAATCTGCTCTTTGGTCGAATTGACCAGGTAGATACTCCACCGAGAAAATTTTATTATTCATAGTATATGGGAAGGATTCTTCGTACAATATATCAATAGGAGGTTCTGAAAATACAGTACCTAATGCTTTTTTGTAGGTTTCCTCGCTTACATTTTCAATATCATAACGGATGAAAACTCTAACCTGTGTCAGACCGTTTAAATCCAGATAGCTTTTTAATTCATCTCTTAATTCCACTGCTTTTACAGCATAGGGTGCTTTTTTTTCAACAAAGATTCTTTTTACGTTACTCATAATATAATTCACTCCTTTTCCAATATGGCTGTGATTATCTCTCGTCGTTAGTTACATTTTATCACAAGGATTTTTATAAATAAAATTAATATATGTTAATGTTTTAATTAGTAATTCTAATAATTTTTTTTATTATCACTGTACAAATTCAACAAATTGAGTTAAAATAAATTTTAGTATCAGGTCTATCAAATGGCTCGTATAATTTTATTTCTGTATCATATCTATAAAGTAAGAGGAGGTAATGCATATGAAAATTACATATATCCATCATAGCAGTTTTAGCGTTGAATTGGAAGATATTGTTCTTCTGTTTGATTATTATCAAGGTAATATTCCAAGTTTTGACCGTTCAAAGCAAATCTATGTATTTTCCAGTCATAAACATCATGATCATTTTGATTTAAGTATTTTTCAACTAGTCAATACTTATCCTAAAATTACCTATCTTTTATCAAAAGATATCAGGATGTCAGGTTCTTATATGAATCGGAACAATATACCAGATTCTGTGAAAGAAAAAATAATTTATATTGGCAAAAATGAAACCATCTCCCTGCCACTTGAAGATGTGAATAATTTGCAGAACTCTATTTCTATAGAAACCTTGGAATCAACAGATGAAGGTGTTGCATTTATTGTTTCTTATAAAGAAAAAGTTATTTATCATGCAGGTGATTTAAACTGGTGGACCTGGAAAGGTGAAACCATAAAAGAATATGAAGATATGACCAAGCGTTTTAAAAATGAAGTTGATAAAGTAAAGGGTCGCTTCTTTGATATAGCTTTTCTGCCACTAGATGTAAGGCAGGAAGAGCGCTATTTCTGGGGATTTGATTACTTTATGAAAACAACCAACACACAATTTGCTTTCCCCATGCATTTTTGGTTAGACTATTCTGTAATTCCTCAGCTCAAAGCTTTAGAGGGAGCAAAAGAATATGCTCATAAAGTTGCAGATATCACAAAGGAAGGTCAGACTTTCCTGATGTAATTTTTAGAATTGTAATTTCATAAAAGTGTTATTAAGAATTTCAAAGGAGACGAAATATGAATTTTAAATTTGTACACAATAACATCAATGTATTAAACTTAGAAAAATCACTTAAGTTTTATGAAGATGCTCTAGGGTTAAAAGAAGTAAGACGAGTTACACCTGTAGATGGAAGTTTTATTCTGGTATATTTAGGAGATGGAGAAACCGGTCATCAGCTTGAATTAACCTGGTTAAGGGATTGGGACCATCCTTATAATCTGGGTGATAATGAATTCCATTTAGCTTTTGTAGTTGATGATTACGATGCAGCTCTAAAAAAACATAAAGAAATGAATTGTGTATGCTTTGAAAACACTGCAATGGGTATCTATTTTATTAATGACCCGGATGGTTACTGGCTGGAAGTAATTCCAAACAGATAAAGCAGCTCCCCGAAAGAGAAAGGAAACTAACTATGGATATAAATTATGAACTCTATAAAGTATTTTATTATGTTGCTAAAACATTGAGTTTCTCTGATGCAGCTTCCGAATTATTTATTTCTCAATCTGCAGTCAGTCAATCCATTAAGGTACTAGAGAAACGTTTAAATCAGACCTTATTCTTACGAAGTACAAAAAAAGTATCCCTGACCAAAGAAGGGGAACTTTTATACAAGCACATTGAGCCAGCAGTTAATTTGATCTGGCGAGGTGAAAATCAGCTGCTAGAGGCTGCTGCACTAGGAGAAAGCCAACTGCGTATTGGTGCTAGTGACACTATTTGCCGTTATTTCCTGGTACCTTTCCTGGAGGATTTTCACAGAAAATATCCTGAAGTCCATATAAAAGTAACCAACGGAACCTCCATGCAATGTGCGAAAATGCTAGAAGCAAATCAAGTAGATATTATAGTTACTAATTCTCCTAATTCCGCATTAATTAATAGCATGCATATAGAGTCAATTTATGAATTTCAGGATGCTTTTATATGCAATCCGGATTTTTTCCCAATTGGTGACCACCCTTTATCTTTTGAAGAAATTCAGAATTATCCCATACTTATGCTGACAAAACAGTCTACCACAAGTGAATTCCTGCATAATCTTTTCCTACAGCATTCTCTTGATTTAGTACCTGCAATCGAATTAAGCAGTAATGATCTGCTTATTGATTTATCTAAAATTGGGCTAGGAATTGCTTTCATTCCTGATTTTTGTTTAACAGAAGATAAAAACAATTTAAGTAAGATTAAGTTAACAGAAGAATTACCTATTAGAAAATTAGTAGTTGCTTATAATGAAAATATACCACTTTCAACTGCTGCAAAATATTTTGTAGATCAGCTAACAAATTAAAATAAGGGCGTTGCAAACAGGGCGATATATTATGATTTCACCCGATTTATCCTTTTGCAACGCCCTTTTTTTGTCTCTTGCAAAATACTAATTTCCTTTACTGCTTAATGGATTACTTCTTTCTTCAAAAGCTGCCCCATTATTAGGGTTTATGGCAGAAGGTGGTTCATTGGCTGGTTTATAAAGTACACCTGTTCCTGTTAAAATTTTCATCATTCCCTTTGATTCTAGATCTTCAGTATTTTCATTGGAGATTTTTGTAGAGTCCGCTAAATTTTCATTGGTGGTAATTTTAATGTCTGTGTTTAATTCTTCTCTTTTCATTAACCCCATCCTTATCTTTTATTTAAAATACCATTTCTAAGTTGCTTTATTAGTATTCCATAAAAAAACAGATTTACCCCAAATATTAAGTTTCAAGAATTACTTTTTATTGTTAATTTTTTAATTTGCTATTTTGCCTAAACCATGGTATCATGAATTTGGTCTCTTTTTTTATATTCGGTAAATTGACCACACGCAAGACATTGAAAACAAGGAGAAATTAAATGGAATACTTACACGAAGTTTTAAATCATATTGTAGACTATGCAATTTTATTTTTTGAATTTATGGGAGTCCTTGTATTAATATTTGCAGGTGTCCGGGGAATTGTCAGTTATTTCTATAAAAATCCGCTAACCAGATTAAATCTTGCAAAAGGAATGGCTATGGGTCTTGAGTTTAAGCTTGGAAGCGAAATACTAAGAACTGTAATTGTTCGTGATTTCACTGAAATACTAACTGTTGCTGGTATTGTAATTTTAAGAGCAACTTTAACATTTCTAATTCACTGGGAAATAAAAAATGAAGAGGCTCATCATGATTTTAAAGAAAAACAAGAAATTTCTCAGTTTGATCAGCAGAAGCACTAGTTATTCTTAAAGCTACATACAATGAACCTTGTGGGATATTATCTACCTGATTGAAACATATTATTATTTCATTGGGTAATCTGAAATTATATAATAAACAATGATAGGCAGTCATGTTCTTGGACATAACTGCCTTTTCTTATATATAAATTAATTTTATTCAATCCAACACTGATTTTGATCACACCTAATTTTCCCAATATAACTCAATCTCTTTGGCGCTAATATTAGATACAAATATCTTTTTGGCTTGAAGAAAATTTTCTATGGAATTTAATAAAAGAAATAGAACTGCACGATTTTCGAATTCTTCTCTCGTTATAGGATTGGGCTCATGTTTGAAGCTTTCTTTCATATTATTTAACCATAGCAATAACTCTTCCGCATTATTATATTCATGAAATGATAAAGCAATTTTTCGAATAAAATCTGCTATGGGCACTGCTTGTTTTTGCATAGTCGTCATCATACTTAATTGTTCTAAGTCCAGCTGATGGAATTTTTCATTTAATATACAGTTGCTTCCTCTCTTCTCCTCTGGTTTACAATTCTTTAACGTACACTCTGCCAAAATGTTTAAAATCTCCTTAATCTCCTCTTCAACTTTTCTCATATCTGATTTGACAGCGTCTGTATTCTTTGGCAGATACAAATTAAACAGAATTGCAACAAAGACTCCAATCATCATAATAGCCAGCTCATTTCCAATAAAACTAAGCTCCATATTTTTTTCTATTAGAAAATGTGTGGTTAAAACGGCGCTCATGGATATTCCATCCTGAAGACTAAATAAATAACTTAATCCAACAAAAACCAATAAGAAAAGTCCGAAAGTAGCAGGAAGATACCCAATGGTATTAAAAAGTACATATGCTACACCAATTGCTATAAAAAAAGAAAAAAAACGTTTACCTGCCACAAAAAAAGTTTCTCTCTTTGTATCCTGAATACTTAATAATGTAATAATTCCTGCTGAAGGGCTATATTGCAAACCCAAAAAATTAGCAAGGATAATAGCTATGCTGCTTCCCATAGCTATTTTAAATAGTTTAATTAAATTTATCTGTTTTAAATAATAGTTTAACTTTTTATTTACCATAGTAGTAACCTCGTTTTTTAATTATATGAAAATGATATTAGCCATAGGATGTGTTTACTATTTTTAAGTATTATCATTATATCACTCTCCTTTTTTTTGCACAACATAGTCACTTAGATGATTCCATTAGAATATTGCAAGCATTTTTTCATATATATAAGATAAGAAGCGTTCATTTCCTTTTTTAAATATTGATTTATTTTGGGAACTGTTCAATTAGAATAATAATATTTTCAGTATAGTAGTTTTAATCTTTATATGTCTTAGCATGAGATAGGTGGGATAACTGTGGATCAAAGCTGTAGAGAACAGATTTTAAGTGAGGATTATTTTGATTTTATAATTGAATATGCAAGAGATTTACCTGTCTTACCTAATAGTAGTGAAATATGCTATGATATCATAAATCAAACCCATGCTGTAGCCTATGTTCCAGTGAGTGATATCCCGCCTGACTTTCTTCATATTATTGGATATAGTGCCTACCCAAATATTTTTACTATTTTAGATCTTGAGAGTCTGGAAGGCTCCGGTATTACACGATTGCGGCAAGTGCCAAATCTTGTACTAAGAGGAAACGGTGTGGTTATAGGTATCATTGATACTGGAATTGATTATACCCACAATGCCTTTCGCAATGCAGATGGAACAACCCGTATTCTTTCCATATGGGATCAAACAATACAAGGTGAGAACAGTGCTCCTGAAGGGTTTAGCTATGGAACAGAGTATAACCGTGATCAGATAAATGCAGCATTACTTAGTGAG
>JAQSYR010000134.1 GCA_029256035.1 Anaerocolumna sp.
GATTATTATTACAATACATCTTTAATTTATGTGTAGCTCTGTCTAAAGCATTTTCATAGGGATATCCTGATTCTTTTGCAAATAATGCAGATTGCAACAGTGCTTTTTTCTCATCCATATCTAAAATAAGAGGAGCTTTTATAAAATCCCTGGGCAGACTATACCCTCCATTGGGTCCTGCTTCAGATATAATAGGCGCACCACTGATACATAGGGCATCAATATAACGATATACCGTTCGAATGTTAATTTCTAATTCCTCTGCAATCTTTTGGGCAGTCATTTTCCCTCGTGCATTTAGAAGCCATAAAATTGATAGTAAGCTATCAGATTTTGACATATATACTCTCCTAAATATTAGTTTAATATATAATAAATTTTGAAACTGATGCATTAAGATATTGAATAAGATGATTCAATTCTGAAATAACCTCAATTACCTTACTTACTTCCTCCGCTTCCGTCTGAGCAGTAGCACTTACCTCCTGTGAGGCAGCCGCTGACTCTTCTGTAATAGCTGAAATATTCTGTATTAATTCAAGTACTTCCGTTTTTGTTTGTATAATTCCACTTGCATATTGGTCCAAACTTTTAATACGATTCAATACTTCTACTGATGATTCATTGATATCATGGAAAGCCTCGGAACTTTTTTCAATATACTGCTTTGATTCTTCTGATTTTTCAATGGTAATTTTCATCATTGTCTGTGTAGTTTCAATCAGATTTTCAATATCATCAATTATTTTTTGGATTTCTGAAGTCGCTACAGCACTTTGCTCTGCTAGTTTTCTGACTTCCTCAGCTACAACAGCAAATCCTTTCCCATGTTCTCCTGCTCTAGCTGCTTCAATTGCAGCATTTAAGGCGAGCAGATTAGTCTGTTCCGCAATGGAGTTAATGGTCTGGGTAATGGTTGAAATAATGTTTGATTTTTCCGTAAGTAAATTTACTCCATTGCCAACTTTAATTGTAGCATCAATATTCTCATTAAAACTCTTATTCAAAATATCAACGGATGCACTTCCCTGGTTTGTTTTTTGTAACATCGTTTGAGTTCGTTCCATGGTAATTGATAGCATGTCCCTCATCTCATCCAAATTCACTGACAGTGTATTGGTTGCCATTAGGCTTCTTTCTGCTTCTTCTGCCTGTGCTATGGCTCCATCCGCAATTTCACCTGCACTTCTTGCAACATTTTTGTTTTGCAGACTCATGTTTTCAGAGGATGTAACAAGATCCACAGAGGTGTTACTTAATTTCTCTATTGCTCCTTTTATATCAGTAATCATCATTCTCATACTTTCAACCATGCTCTTAAAACTTTGTGATAGAACTCCGATTTCATCTTTTGAATTAACAGTACAATCAATTGTAAAATTCCCCTGTGCTACTAAGTTTGATTTATCTACTAATCTATCTATATTTCTTAAACTAAGTTTTAGTACAAGGTAAATTCCAATAACTACTATGGAGACAGAAATTAATAGTATAAGTCCTAACATCATAAATAAATTAGTTTGTGATGTTACTACGCTAGTCCTGTCTGTAATTACTTTTGTAAATGAACTTATATTCCCCTGAAAGTCCATATTGGGTATTAATATAATTCCAACATTTTTATCCTTCTTATCAATAACATAAACCGGTTTGTTGTCACGTAATTTTAAAAGTTCCTCATTATCTACATCATAGATATCTTTTTCAATGGTAGAAGCAAGCAAGGACGTTTCGTCAAAAATAACTTGATTATTTTCAATTTTATATACATAAAGTAAAAATTCTTTCGAGAAATTTTTCTTTAATTGCTCCAAATAGGTAATTCCAAAATTGTTGCCATATTCTACTGACCCAATGTGATTTCCCTTGTAGAACATTGGAACAACCACTCTTAATCCATATCCAGCTACTCCTTCCTCGATTCCATAAACAATCTCTTTTTTACTATTGGCTTCATTTACGGTGAATCGAATATCCTTTAAAGAATCTCCATACTTTTCAGGCTTATGTAGCCTTAAAAATGCAGTTGAATCCGGCAGATGAAACTGAAATTGAGCCACATCTTCCTTAATTGATTCATAAACTGGAGCTAATAGCGTTAATAGACCTTCTCTGTCTCTTTTAAAAAAAAGCTCCTGCACCTCTGGATTATTAGCGATACTCTGTACTGCTACAACTGTGCTTTTAAGTTCTGTTTGCAAATTTGTTTCAATTGAGTCTGTAAGAGTATTGACATTTTCTGATTCTCTTTCATAAATACTTTGCTTGTTTTGAAAATAAACATAGGCAATAACCACTGAAAAAATTAAGACTAGCATTGTTGAAATAACCAGCAATATCTTTACTTTTAATTTCATAATACATCCTCCCTTATCTTTCGTATTTGTAACTTCATTTAGTGATGTTTTTTATTTTCTGCTACTCGGTATAATACAATCTTCTTCACTAAGTCATATGGTAGTGGCTTTGTCAACGGGAATTGTACCGAACCCTTAGCATTTTTATACTCAGATAACTCTTCTTTAAATGCTTCAATACCAGAAGGTGCTGGATAAAACCCAATATGTTGCTTATAAGCTGCAAAATGTACCAGATTACCATGTAAATAAAATGTAGGCATCTGGTAACTTATCTTTTCCGTTGCCTCAGGAGCAGCTTCCTGAATAACACTCCTTAGTTTATTAAGCTTTTCCTGTACATCCTTGGGAAACTGCTGAATATATTCATCTATTGATATTACTTTTTCTTTTTTTATTTCCATATTTATGGACCTCCTCTATAGGTTATCTGAACATCCTAAGGATACCTTTTAAAAGATGTTGTCTACAACTATATAATATCACGATTCCTTCCATATGTAAATTTAGACCGAAATGAAATATTTATAGTAAATGATGAAATATACCTTTATTTTCGTAATTTCTCGAATAATCTAAACATAGAAAACAAAAACTACTAAGGCAATTATCAAAAAAGCAGTAAAATAAAGCAGTAAAAAAAGCAGTAAAAAAAGCAATAATAAAAGGAGAAATAACAATGGACAAAAAACGCGCATCAGAAATTACTTCATCACCAGAAATGGTAGAAGTTACTTACAATAATAAACCTGTCTACATCGAGGCAGTACATCAGGCAAAAGATACTGCAAGTGTACACTATTTAGATCAGCCAGCGTTTACTCAGGAAGTTGCTTTAACTCAGCTTGTTGAAGCAAAATAAAGCTTCACTTATACACTAGGATTAATTTACGCTGCAGGATATTGATATTCCGAAATTAAATAATAATACCAAATTAAAAACCCTTTAATTGCCAGAAGTATATAGGTTATATTTATTAACCTATATACTTCTAACGCATTAAGGGGTTCAGCTTATATTACTGGGTTATTATTTATTTCAATGGTAAGAATATGGTGTTCCCTCGGTGGAAAGAATACGGTGCTCCTTCGGTGAATGTCCAGTCTGTTCTTTAAAGCATTTATAAAAGTTAGATATACTTTTAAAGCCCGTCTCATATCCAATCTCCAATATATTTAAATTGGAAGTGGTGAGTAACTCACAGGCTATAGTGATTCGAACTTGAATAATATACTGGGCAGGAGTCATACCATGATATCGTTTAAATAACCGGATGAAATGGTTTGTACTAATACCAAGTCGCTTTGCAATCTGATTCAGATCAATTTGCTTATTATATTCAACTTCGATTATGTTTTTAGCATAATCCACCAGCTCCGTACCCGGTTGAAATACTGCCTTTTGAGGACAGCATCTTTTACAAGGCCGAAATCCACCTTCCATTGCTGTGGCGGCGTTATTAAAAAATATAACATTGCCTCTTATGGGGGTTTTTGATTTACAGGAGGGTCTGCAGAAAATACCCGTAGTCTTAACACCGTAGAAAAACAGGCCATCATAATTTTTATCACAGTGAATAACAGCATCCCATTTTTCTTTGTCGCTAATCTTTATAGATTGTTCTACAGCCTTCACCTTATAAATGCTCATAAATAAAATTTTGTCCCCCTATCAAAATGTAGATATATTTTCTTATTCTTATGGATGAGCATGAATATATTTTTTATATCTTATCAATGCCTATCGATAAATTTTTGTAATTCCTCATGCCAGTCATCAGGTTCAAAAGTCCCAATTGTCGTTTCCTCTCCAAATAAAAGGTCTACAATGTAGCGAGGTTTCTTACCACCAATATGCATCGATTTAATACAAGAGATGCAATAAACCACAACATCCTCGCAATGCATTTCATTTGCTCGTTTTTTCATCTGCCCCTTCACATGTTCCAAAGGTAAAGTCCCATAATAACTGTCACCACAACAAACGGCTTTCGTTCGTGTGTGGATAGGTTCTATCACTTTAATATTCATTCTTTCAAGAAGCCTTCGAAT